>JAHZJZ010000207.1 GCA_022600655.1 Campylobacterota bacterium
ATATATAAAATCTTGCATACATGAGTAGTATTTTCCTAAATAGTAGTTAAAAATATCTGCATAACTCATATACAGAAATAGAAAATAACATATTAGAGATTTTTACCATCCATTAGTTATAATATCCAACTAAATAAAGAGGGATACATATGCAAAATTTGGTAGATACCAGTGACTTAAGTGAACAACAGATTCAAAATATTTTAACGGATGCGAAAAGTTTTAAACAACAATTACCGACGGCTCTATTGAGAGATAAGCTTCTTATTACACTATTTTTTGAAAACTCTACACGAACACGAAGCTCTTTTGAGGTAGCTGCAAAGCGATTAGGCGCTATGGTTGTTCACCTTGACCCTTCAAGGAGTTCAACTAATAAAGGAGAGAGTCTTCATGATACCTTTGAAAACCTATGTGCCATGGAGCCTGATGGGGTTATTATTCGCCATGAGTATAACAACACCCCTAGGAAACTAGCAGATAAAGGGTTAACAAGTATTCTAAATGCAGGAGCAGGAAACTATGCTCACCCTACTCAAGCACTTCTTGACTACTTTACAATGGTTGAACACTTTGGCGATGTTAGAGGGAAAACCATTGCCATTGTGGGTGATGTGGTTAGTTCTCGTGTTGCCAGTTCAGGTATTAGACTTTTTGTTCGTATGGGAATGAGAGTAGTGCTTGTCGCACCTGGGCCTTTTATGCCAGACAATGATTTAGAGAAATTTGAACACCTTGAGGAGATAATTGATGAGGTAGATATAATTATGAGTTTAAGGGCTCAACTAGAACGACATAAGGCTCCTATTTTTGAAGATTATGATGAGTATGCAAGAGAGTATTGTATCAATAAAGAGCGTCTAGGCGAGAGAGATGTTTTACTCCTTCATCCAGGACCTGTGATGCGTAATATTGATATCTCAGATGAGATGCTTGAAGACCCACGCTGTAAGGTTTTAGAACAGGTTAAAAATGGTGTTTTTGTCCGTATGGCAATTTTAAAATGTCTACTGCTTGACGCTTAATGCAGAAAATCACTCAACTAGCCCAACAGAGAGAGCCTTTTCTCTTTGTTCTCTCTTATGATACAAAGCAACAATATATTGAACCTCTTAAAAGTTTAGATAGCGATATCTTTTTCAAGATAGGTGGACAACGAAATTATCCTAAAACCCCTAGAGTAAAACCCTACTCTTTAAAAAAATATCCATTGAACTTCTCTAACTATAAAAACAGTTTAGAAAAGGTACTTGAAGAGATACGTTCTGGAAACACTTATCTCTTAAATCTGACCTTTAAAACGCCTATTGAGAGTAACCTGAACCTAGAAGAGATTTTTACCTATGCTAGAGCTAAATATAAACTATACTTTAAAGACCAGTTTATCTGTTTTTCTCCTGAAAAATTTGTAGAGATTGAAGATAACACTATAACTACCTATCCCATGAAAGGTACTATAGAAGCCTCTATACCTAATGCTAAAGAGAAAATACTTGCCGACTCCAAAGAGATGGCTGAGCATGTGATGATAGTAGATTTAATGAGAAATGACTTAAGTATGGTTGGGCATAGTGTCAAAGTGGAACAGTTTCGCTATGTCGATAAAATCAAAGCTGGTGATAAAGAGCTACTTCAAGTGAGTTCCAAAATCACAGCCACACTTCCTAAAAACTGGAGAGATAACCTAGGAGAGATACTAAGTAAACTACTACCTGCTGGTTCTATCTCTGGTACACCTAAACATAGTACCGTAAATATTATTAATCAAATTGAAGATTATGATAGAGGGTTTTACACAGGGGTATTTGGTATCTTTGATGGGGAGAATCTCTACTCAGCTGTTATGATACGTTTTATTGAAAAAGAGCATAACAGACTTTACTATAAGAGTGGAGGAGGCATCACGTTAGATAGTGATGCCAAAAGTGAATATAATGAGCTAATAGATAAAATTTATCTTCCTCTATAGAGATAGTTATTGATAAACATTGGTAACCACAAATGCATCACCAAACTGACCTGAGGCAATGGCAGATCTTGCTTCATTAGCACTTCCAAAACCTAGTAAAATAGCCTTATACATGGTCTTGCCTCGTACAGTAGCTGTTTTTACTATCGCTGTATATCTTCCCATTGCCGCACTTTCAGCTGCTGCCCTGGCTGAACTTTGAGAAGAGAATGCACCTACTTGAACTCCTATACCGTTGTTTGTTGAACCTGTTGAGGTTGAACCTGAATAACTTGGTGTAGATGCTGGTGCTGAACCACTTACAATAAATGCTCCTGGAAACTGTCTAGCTGCCAAAGCTTTAGCTTCAGCTCTTGAGGCAAAACCAGTTACAATGACCTTATTCATTGCTCCTTTTTTAACATAGGCACTATACTTAGGGTCTAAACTTAAACCATTTTTGAACTCTTCTGCAGCATATTCGCTTTTTAGTGCAGCTACTTGTAGTTGAATGCCTCCACCTGTATAAGGGGTATCTGTTGTATAAGTAGGGGCAGGGGTAGACGTGGTTGGAGTACTGGCATAGGGATCAGTATAGACAGAACCTGTAGTCGTTGCTCCTGCTGCATAAGGGTCACCATAAGCTCCCCCTCCTATCTCATAACTGCTACCAGTTGCTGGTTGGTATCCATCTGTTGTCACAACCGTACCATCTGTAGTAGTAGATGTTGTTGTACCATAAACCGTTCCACTACTGGCTGCTGGGTCTTCATAAACGATAGGTGTACCATCTTCATAAACCACTGCTGGTTGATAGGTACCACTAGTTGCTGTGTCTGTATAAACAGTTGTACCTGCTGTTCCCGTTCCTACTCCAGTTGTATTTACCTGATCTGTAGGTTTCACACATCCTGTTGAAAGTAGAGCCACTACTACTGATGAAAGCATAAATCTGTTGTTATTTGTCATAATATAAACCCTTTTTTCTTTTAATTATAACAACCTCTTTATATCAAAACTATTAATATTGTTAATTAATGCTAAATATTTGCCACTATTTCTGTTTTTTTTCGCTACGTTCACGTCTACTTGAAATAGAAAAACGAAGTAACTCATCAGTAGTTTGAACATACTTAGGGAGGTTTTTGAAAGCTATCATTAAGACCTTGGCTGTAGTCAATGCATCACTATAAGCACGATGATGTACCTCTGTACCAATCTCTAAAAACTCATTAAGATAAGCTAAACCATAACGTTCACTCTCAATGGTACGTCTGGCTAAATCAATTGAGCAGAGTTTTTGGTTACCAATGGTTCCTAAACCAAAACGATCAAAAGAGTGGTTCAAAAACCCATAATCAAAATTAGCATTGTGTGCTACAAAAATAGCATCACCCATAAATGATCGAAGCTTTGTTAGAACCTCCAACCTACTTGGAGCCCCAACCAAATCCTCAGGAGTGATACCTGTAATTTTGGTAATGTACTCTGGTAAAAATGCACACTCCACAAAACTTTCAAAACGGTCTATGATCTCTCCATTTTGAAGTATTACTGCACCCACCTCAATGACTTGAGAGTTTTCAGGTTTACTACCATTGGTCTCAATATCAATAACACAAAATTTTTGTTCTTGATAAGGGACACTATGACTAACTAATCTGTACTCCTCTTCCTCTTCGACAATAGGATACCCTGCTGCCTGAAGCAAAAGAAAAAGTATATCTGCATCTTCAAACAGTGTGGTATGTTTGGAGACAATTCTTGCATATGATGCTGATGACAGTCGTCCTTCATTACGTCTAAAGGCTGCTGTTAACTCTTCATAGACTCTTTGCATTTTTTATGAATTTTATCACCTTTCCATGATCTTTTCTACCTTTTATACGTTCAACACCTGAGCTTACATCTACACCATAAAAGTTATACTTTTTAAGTTCATGTAAATTTTCAGCTGTCAACCCACCTGCTAAAATAATTTTGGAACAATCAATACCATTAAACCACTCCAGATTAAGACGCTTTCCACTACCCCCATACCCTTCACAGTAGACATCAACCAAACGGTAACGATTAGGGTACTGTAAAATATCTTTTGGCTCTTTGGCTCGAATGACAGGTAACGCTCGTCCTCCCAACATATCCAGAGCCTCTTCATCAACCTCAAAATGAATTTGACTCGCAGTTAGGTCACAGTAGTTACTAATAGTGTCAATGGTATCAATTCCTTCGTTTACAAAAAGCCCTACTCTGCCAATAAAAGGAGGAAGTCTATCCATGATTTTTTTGGCATCACTAGGAGTAATGTATCGTGGTGATTCACGATAAAAGACAAAACCTAAAGCATCAGCACCAGCTTCTATAGCCTGTATCGCATCATCATAGTTCGTTATTCCACATATTTTAACTCTCATCATCACTCCTCCCTTATTTTAATGACTCTATAGCCTTAGTGTATCCCTCTTTATGCCCAAAAACATAAGAACCAGCAACCACAACATCTACACCTGCAACTTTCAGATCTTCAATATTTTGATTATTGACACCACCATCAACCTCTATTAAACATGATGGATTATGTTTCTGAATAAGTGCTTTCAGACGTTTTACTCTCTCTAAGACAGAAGGAATAAACTTCTGCCCTCCAAATCCAGGGTTCACACTCATGAGTAGTACCATATCAACATCTGCCAGTAAAAACTCTATGGCTTCAGGTGGGGTATGAGGATTGAGCGTAATCGCTGGTTTAATACCAAGTGAACGAATTTTCTGAATCAATCTGTGAGGATGTTTCTCTTCTTCAATATGAAAAGAGATATAACCTGGCTTTAACGGAGCAAAAAGGTCAACAAAAAAACTGTTATTCTCAACCATTAAATGAATATCTAAGGGCTTAGTAGCAGCTTTTGCAACAGCAGAAACCACAACGGGACCGATCGTTAAATTGGGTACAAAATGCCCATCCATAACATCAACATGAACCAAGTCACAACCTGCCTCACAGATGGCTTGAACATCTTTTGCCAAGTTACCAAAATCTGCTGAAAGAATACTCGGAGCTACCAACATATTAAAAAACCCTACCTAATCTTAAAAATTTTGTTATTATAGCGAAAAGAAAAAAATTATATCTATAAAGAGCGATGAAATTATATACATATAACAAAAGATGACACCTCTCTATACGAGTCTGACTTTTTTACAATAAGAGTATAAAGTCCTCTGCTATTAAGAAAAAACCATTTAAATTCTATTCTCTTTAAGCAATTTTTCACTATAATCGCACAACTTTTTCAGACGCTACTTTTTATATGCTCTGAAGCAAACATTATTTATTTACGTAAAGTAAAATACAAAGGGTATGATATGGCAAGAAGATGTCAAGTAACAGGAAAAGGTCCATTGGTTGGAAACAATGTATCTCACGCTAACAATAAAACAAAAAGAAGACAACTACCAAACCTAAGATCAGTAAAAGTAACCATGGAAGATGGTACAACTAAGAAAATCAAAGTTGCAGCTTCAACACTGAGAACCATGAAGAAAAAAGCTGCTCAAGCTACGGCTGAAACAGCTGAGGCATAAGCCTTAATCTCTTTGTGTAGAGATTAAACTATTTTGGCCTCTCAAAATAGACTCAAAAAATTTCTCGGATGGCGAGAAACTGTCAAACCACATATAACTCTTAATGATGAGTTATATGTACTCTTAGCCCCTTTTAGACTTCCCCTTATTTTAACGGTTCTAACCATGTTGATTGGAACTTTAGGCTATATTTTTATTGAAGGTATGAAATTTTCAGATGCCCTATTTCAAACAGGTATCACATTTACCACTGTAGGATTTGGAGAGATACAACCCCTCTCAGAAATAGGACGGATATTTACCATATCACTTATTATTTTTGGATTTTTACTCTTCTCTGCTGCAATTGGTATTATTGTAGAGGTATTAAATAGAGGTGAACTACAAAAGGTTATGAAGGAGCGAAGCATGTTATATGATATTGCACGACTAAAACAACACTATGTTATCTGTTACCATAACGAATTTACTGTTCAAGTAACAAAATATTTAAGAGAGAGTCATATCCCTTTTGTGGTTATTGACCCTAGTGAAAACCTTGATGAGATAGCTACTAAACACCTCTACCCTTACTACGTTAAAGGGGAACCACATACCCAAGAGGCGATACTAAAATCACATCTATCAAGTGCCAAAGGAATTATTACACTAGGAAATAATATTGCAGATAATATTGCAACCATTGCTTCAGTTAGACTCTATGAGCAAGAGATTGGAAGAAGACGTTCCTATCTTATTATCTCTAATGCTCACTCTGTGAGTGATGAAGATAAACTCAAAAAACTTGGTGCTGATAAAGTAGTAACGCCTACAAGTATTATGGCTCAACGTATTAATGCCATGGCAATTCGACCTGATATGGAAAACCTACTTCAAGAGTTTCTCTACAGGCAAGACACCCCACTTGATATGGAAGAGGCAAAAATCACTAAAACCTCTTGGTTAACCTTGCGTAAAATCAAAGATGCAAGTTTTAGAGAAGTTGCCAATGTAACGATTATTGGACTAAGACATAAAGATGGAAAATTTCTTCCCATGCCAAAAGGTGATACCACCATAACAGCAGGAAGTAAACTTCTGCTTATTGGTCCTAGTGAAGGTATACGAAAAGTGAAAAAATTAATAAGAAAAACTATAAAACCAGAGGAGATGAGAAATGTTTAATCTATTTTCAATAAAAGGTGGAATCTCAAACGTCAAAGGATTCTACTGTGATGGTGTGAATGTAGGGATGAAAACCAATCCTGCTAACTCAGGGACAAATGAAGTTGATGGTGATGTTGCTTTTATTCGTTCAGAAGTACTTTGTGATATATCAGCACAATTTACCAATAATAAATTTCAAGCAGCTCCTATTAAACATTATCAGAAGTATCCTGATGGATTTAAAACCAACTTCCTGCTTATGAATGCTAAAAATGCCAATGCCATGACAGGAGCTCAAGGGGTTGAAGATATTGAGTCTATTTTTGAAGAACTTAAAGGGCAGACACATCGGTCTGCCCCTACAATTCAAATAGATAATCCTATTATGTCCTCAACAGGGGTTATCGGTTATCGGCTTAATCAAAAGAAGATAACCTCTGCTTTTGAAAAGTTTAACTTTGATGCCAAAGATTCAGATAAAACAGCCCGTGCTATTATGACCACTGACCAGTTTAAAAAAGAGTTATGTTTTAAAATTGATTTAGATGATGGAACCTCATTTACCATAGCAGCCATCTGTAAAGGTGCGGGGATGATAAACCCAGCCATGGCTACCATGCTCTGTTTTATTACCACAGATGCTGACATTCCTAAAGAGGACATGGAGGAGCTTTTAACAGAAGCAACCGAGGGCTCATTTAATAAAATCTCTGTAGATGGTGATACTTCAACCAATGATACCATTATGCTTTTGGCAAATAAGCTATCGGGAGCTTATCATAAAGAGGCATTTAGAGAAGCCCTTAATAAAATTACTTTTGAACTTGCCATGATGATACTCAGAGATGGTGAAGGAGCAAACAAACTGGTTGCGTTTGAGGTTAAAGGGGCAAAGAGTGATGAAGAGGCACAAAAAGCAAGTATGGCGCTAAGTAACTCTTTGCTGGTTAAAACAGCTCTTTTTGGAGAAGACCCAAACTGGGGACGAATTGCTTCAACCATTGGAGCCTCAGGTGTGGCATGTGATGATGCCACCCTTACTATACACTATGATAATCTCCTTATCTACTCTGATGCACAAAGAGAATTAGATAAAGAGCGAGAAGATAAAGCTTATAAAATAATGAAAAATGATAGCTTTAGAGTCACTTGTGACCTTGGCTTAGGTGAGGGGGCATTTACCTCTTATGGATGTGATTTAAGCTACGAATATGTTAAGATAAATGCTGAGTACCGAACATAGTTTAATTATTTTAATAAGTTTTTAACAAGTTTCATACTACAATTCGTTTCAGATATACAAAAAGGATACACCCAATGTTAGCAGAATACAGAGCAGAAATTTCAGAATTAAAACAGAGCAATGCACACTTTGCAAAAATCTTCAACGATCACAACAAACTTGACCAAGATGTTCAAGATGCAGAGCATGGAAGAGTTGGTATGAGTGATATGGAGATTGAGAT
>JAHZJZ010000208.1 GCA_022600655.1 Campylobacterota bacterium
TCATCGTGGGCAAGAATGCCCACGCTACAGAAAGACATACTATATGCCAAATCTTAAAAAAGTAGCCATTTTAGGGCGACCAAATGTGGGGAAAAGCTCCCTCTTTAACCGACTAGCAAGACAGCGTGATGCCATTACCTCTGATGTGGTGGGAACCACACGTGATATCAAAAAAAGAGTGGTAACCATCTCTGGTAATCGTGATTTTGAGGTCATCGATACAGGAGGTATTGATGACTCTACAGAGATGTTTGCAACGGTTAAGAAACTCTCACTTCGTACGGCTGAGGAAGCTGATGTGATTCTCTATGTTGTTGATGGGAAAAATATACCTGATGAAGAGGACAGAGAGCTTTTTTATGGTCTTCAAGCTTTGGGAAAACCCATTGCTCTAATTGTTAATAAAATTGACAATGATAAAGATGAGACCTTACGTTACTGGGACTTCTTAGAGTTTGGTGCTGATATGACACTGCCTATCTCTGTGAGTCACAACCGTTATATGAATGCTTTTTATGAGTGGTTAGAGCAGTATATTCCTGAGCGTCCAGAAGAGCTTCAACTTCAAGCCGATGAAGAACCTGCTCTTGAAGATATCTTTGAGATGGTGCATGATGAGCATGAAGAGGAAGAGGATACAGATATCAAAGTGGCTATTATTGGTCGTGTTAATACAGGAAAAAGTTCTCTACTTAATGCCCTACTTCAAGAAGAGAGAGCTGTAGTATCTAGTGTTGCGGGGACAACTATCGATCCTATCGATGAGGCAATCGAATATGACGGTCACAAAATCACCTTTGTTGATACAGCTGGTATCCGAAGACGTGGACGAATTTTAGGAATTGAGAAGTATGCTCTAGGTCGTACTGAAGCAATGCTTGAAGAGGCTGATATTGCTTTGCTAGTGATTGATGCAACTGTTGGTGTTTTAGAGCTTGATGAACGTATTGCTAACCTTATAGAGAGGTATAGACTAGGGTGTATAATTGTCCTTAACAAGTGGGACATACGAGATGAGATAACTTATGAAAAAGCTGTTGATGATATTCGAGATGAACTTAAGTTTTTACACTATGCACCACTTATTACCATTTCAGCTAAAACTGGTCAAAGAGTACATAAAATATTAGATGATATTGTGGCGATGTATGGACGGTATAAACAGCGTATTCCTACCTCTAAACTCAATGAAGTACTTAAATTTGCTATTGGGAGACACCACCCACCTTCACTTAATGGTGCGGTTGTTAAAATAAAATTTGCAACACAGTATGAGACAAAACCACCTAAAATTGCACTCATTATGAACCGACCTGATGGACTACACTTCTCTTATAAACGCTACTTAACCAATGTCTTTAGATCAAAGTTTGACTTTGAAGGGGTACCGTTAGATATTGGACCACGAAAACGTGGTCAAAGGGTAGATGACGAATAGTAAAATACGACTAGTCGTATAAGAAGTGTTCCTATTAATAAATAAGACTAAAACTCTAACGCTTCATAAGGCATGGCTCTACTAAAGTAGTAGCCTTGTCCATACTCTATACCAAACCCCTTTAAAATCTCCACAATCTCCTCATTTTCAACAAACTCAGCAATCACTTCGATACCGTTTTGTTGACAGAATACCGTAATGGCTTGAATGATACTATGTGCCCTTTTATCTTTATGTAAATTTCTTACAATGCTACCATCAAGTTTTAGATAATCTATCGAAAGATTCAGTAGATGATCTAGGTTAGAGTACCCACTTCCAAAATCATCAATACATATCTGATAACCATAATGTTTCAATTTTTGTATGGCAAGTTCCACCTGTCTATAATCAACATCTCTGTTTTCTAAAATCTCTATTAACATTCTGTTGGCTATATCACTGTTTGAGACTAGAAGTGATATAATTGCATCATTGAGTAGGTCATCAGAACTTAAATTAATACTCACAATAAAACCACTGTTCTCTTTTAACTTTTCAACATTATACGCTATAACTTTCATACTCAAACGGCTGTAAAAATAGCTGTCTTCTAAATCTGGTAAAATCTTATCTGGGTAGATAATTTTATCATCATCCTCTATACGTAAAAGGGCTTCATAGTGATGACACTCCAAACTGTTAAGGTTATTAATAGGTTGATAGTGACAGACCAATTGATCAGACTCAATCATCTCTTTCAACTTCTCACGATACAATTTCTTTTCATCAGTAATATCAAAATGACAAACTCTATTTCGACCATTATGTTTTGCATAATAGAGTGCAGCATCAGCATTATGAATCGCATCTTGAAGTAAAGATGTACGCTCACTGTTTATTAATGTACCTATAGAGATTGTAACCTTCTCCATGTTATTAGCAATCACCAAGTTTAGTCTCTCAATGGCAATGCGAATATCTTCCATTTTATATTTAAATGTTTCTATATCAAGATTTTTCTTCTCAATAAGTAATAAAAACTCTCCTCCACCATACTGGATTAACGCATCACTTTTAGCTAAAAATGGTGTTATTTTTTTTATAACTTCCTTGATTACACTATTGCCCTCTTGCTCACCATAAATATCATTAATACGTTTAAAGAAATCTATATCTACCAAAGCGATATAGTAATCAGGAACATATATTCTTTCATAGTTGTCTGTTAAAAAAGTTCGTTTATAGGCATCCGTACCCTTCACTTTATATCTTTTATATTTTTTATACGTTATATAGATAAAATATATTCCAGTAATAAATACCAAAGAGAGGCTTATCAGAATCACTTTAAACAAAGCGTCTACAACA
>JAHZJZ010000209.1 GCA_022600655.1 Campylobacterota bacterium
AAAATTCTAAAAGAGACCAAGACATCAACTGTCTGGATATATGAAACTATTAAAAAGATATGTAAAAAAGAGAGTATTAATGGATAAAATAGCTCTATTATCATCAACAGAACAGCAAGAAATTTTTAGTGAAACAGCAAAACTCATGAATACTACAAATGCAATAGTTGAAAAAGATTTTTGGGAGAAGGCAACCATTTTACATCAGGAATCAAATCGAGTTGAAAGTAAAGTATTACTACCAAGATACTCAAGACACTATTATGATATGGCGATTATGGCTAAATCAGATGTTAAACAAGAAGCACTGGATGACTTACTATTATTAGAACAAGTTGTGGATTTTAAGATAAAATTCTATCCTGCAACTTGGGCAAAATTTGAAGATGCTAAACCCAATACATTAAAGCTTGTACCACCCATGTTTAGGCTAAATGAACTGAAAAAAGATTATAAAGCAATGGCGAGTATGATATTTGATAAGTATCTATCATTTGATGAGATTATTGATACTTTACAAAAGTTAGAAGATGAGATAAATTCTTCTAGTACAGTTAAGGAGCTAATAGAATAAATGAGCATAGAATTTAAAGTAGAAAAAAACGGACGTTTAGACAAAGTTCTAACCGATGAGATAGCACAAAGTCGTAATCAAGTAGAGCAGTTGATTAAAGAGGGGTTGGTGAGTGTTAATCAAAAAGTAGTTGTAAAAACAGGGTATAAAGTGAGTAGTGGTGACACCATAGCTTATAGCTTTAAAGAGGCTGTACCTAAAGAGAAAGTAGTTGTAGACTTTGATGTAGAGATACTCTATGAAGATGAGGTTATGATGGTGGTTAATAAACCAGCTGGATTGGTTGTGCATCCTGCTCCATCAGTTAAAGAGGCTACACTGGTTGATTGGTTGGTACAAAAGGGTGTTTCGTTATCTACGATATCAGGTGAAGAGCGACATGGTATTGTTCATAGAATTGATAAAGATACCACAGGAGCTTTGGTTATTGCCAAGACCAATGAAGCTCATCAGAAACTAAGTGAACAGCTACAAGATAAGAGCATGGGACGCTACTATTTGGCACTGATAGATTACCCTTTAAAGCAAAATGGTATTGTTGAAAAACCCATTGGGAGAAGTCGAAGTAATCGTCTAAAAATGGATGTAGTACCTGAGGGGAAAGAGGCAAAATCAGCCTTCTATAAAGTGGCAGAAAGTGACCTAAATGTGGAGTTGGTGGCTGTAAAACTCTTTACAGGTCGGACGCACCAAATTCGTGTGCATCTTAACAGTTTAGGGCGACATATATTAGGAGATGTTTTATATGGTTTTAAGAGCAAACAAGATACAATAAATAGAGTTTATTTACACGCTTATAAACTATATTTAACACATCCTATTACTAACAAGGATATGGAGTTTGTAGCACCCCTTTTCCCAGATATGCAAAATTTTATCAGTAGGAAATTTAATCAAGGAGAGATAGATGAAAAAATTAACCCTAAGCTCATTGACAGTTATTTCAGGACTGTTACTGACAGGATGTAATCCAAACAGTATGATGAGTCATACTTTAGACCCTAACCTTCCAAGAGTTCAAGATGTCAAAGCCATTGCAGATAGTACCTCAATCGGTTTTGAGTGGCAACCACTTTATAAACAAGGTGTTGAAGGTATGAATATATATCGAACTGAGGCAAACAGTTACTCAAGTAGTACGACGAAACAGTTAACTAAAGTAGGAACGGTAAGCAATCCTTTTGCTTCACACTATGTTGATACAGGTTTGAAACAGAACAGTACTTATACTTATACTTTTACGACCATTAGGGGTGGGTACGAGTCACCTCATGGAAAAGTGATTGAGTTAAAAACACTGGCACCCATGAGTGCCGTAACCTTTTTTCAAGGGGCTCAAAGAGCTAAAAACACGGTTAAGTTAATCTGGAGACCACACCCAGATAAACGCGTCAAAAGATATAGAATTGAGCGAAGTATGAACGGACAAAACTGGAAGATAGTAGGTTCTGTAGAGAATCGTATGATGGTAGAGTATATCGACAGCTATGTTGCACCAGGTAGCAGATATCAATATAGAATTATGGCAATAGGGTATGATGGTAGCTTCTCAAACCTTAGTAATGTCCTTACTATTGATGCACGATAAGGGATTAAATGCCACATATTAGGGTAAAACCATTTGATACATCTTTCATCAAGAAGGGTGAGTATGGAGAGACAAAACTGCTTTTTACTTCGCAAGATTTAAGTAGTAATGATGAGATGATAGGTGTAGAGGTTGAAGGTGAGACCTTTTTACTACATGTTAAAAAAGCCAAAGAGACTTGGTTGCTTAAGTATGATAAAGTCACACGACCACTAAAAGTTAACTTGCTTAAACAAGCCATTGCTGATGTTGCTAATGCATTTGAGTTGGAGGTTTTAGATTCAAATATTACGATACATAAGAATAGACCTGAGTTAGCAAGTGCGTATGAGAAAAGCATAGAAGATTTCGTAGATATAGCGTTTCCTTTTGAGAGTGTTGCCATAGAGGTAGGGTTTGGTTCAGGAAAACACCTACTCTATCAGGCACAAAACAATCCTAATCGACTCTTTATTGGGATTGAGATACATACGCCATCAGCACAGCAGGTTTTACGGCAGATTGAACTTCAAGGTTTAGAAAATATCTGGGTTGTTAATTATGATGCCAGACTGCTTTTAGAGATGATACCCTCTAATGCTTGTCATCAGATATTTGTACATTTTCCTGTTCCTTGGGATAAAAAGCCTCATAGACGGGTTATCTCAAAAAGTTTTTTAGAAGAGTCTATGCGTGTGTTGTCTGAAGGTGGGAAGTTAGAGCTTAGAACGGATAGTTATAACTACTTTTGGTATTCACTAGATACTTTTTTAGGAGAGAATGTACCTAAAACAGCCCTGGAGATACGAAAAAATGAAGCCTTAGGAATTACCAGTAAATATGAGGCTCGTTGGTTACGTCAAGCCAAAGATATTTATGATGTCTATGTAACAGCACAGCAGAACTCTGAGCCACGTGTTTTAGATTTTGATTTTGAGTTTAACAATATAAAATATAAAGATAAAATATTAGAACAAATTTCTAAGAAACCAATGCTCTTTGATGGGTTTTTTATCCACTTTGAACGACTCTATAGAGTAAGTGAAAGTTCTATTCTGTTAAAATTGGCATTTGGAAGCTTTGATAGACCAGAGCATAAATATATTTGGATAGATGCAAATGAGAGTTATTATTTTGGTGCAAAACCTGTAAAAACAGTAACCAATCATAAAACGCATCTTCAAATTAAGGAGTATTTGAATGTCTAATATCATATCAGCCCAAAACCTAACACTCTCTTATGAAAGTGATGAAGAGATTATTAGTGATGCCTCATTCTCTGTTAAAAAAGGTGAGTTTGTTTTTATTACAGGACCTAGCGGTAGTGGTAAATCGACCCTTTTAAAATCTTTTTATGGAAATTTAAAGCCAGAGCAGGGGAACTTAACGATGGGTGGGCTTGATATGACGACAATTAAAAAGTCAAAACTTCAAGAGTTACGAACGCATTTAGGGATTGTTTTTCAAGATTATCGTTTGATTAATGAGTGGACGGTAGAGAAAAATGTGGTACTTCCTTTATGGATAGCAGGTTATTCTAAAGAGGTACAGTCAACTCAAGCTCAACGACTTTTACACCATGTAAAGTTATCAGGCAAAGAGCAAAAGTACCCCATGGAACTCTCAGGTGGAGAGCAACAGAGAGTAGGGGTTGCAAGAGCTTTAGCTAAAAACCCTTTTCTTATACTAGCAGATGAACCAACAGGAAATCTTGACGAGTACTCATCAAATGTTATTTGGGACTTACTCGAAAATGCTTGTCAACAGCTCGATACTACAGTAGTGGTGGTAACTCATAAAATACCAGCTGTATTTAACATACCTTATAAGCATTTACGAATAGAGAAAGGGAAAGTCTATGAAGTTCATTAAACGACATATATCCATTATTTTCCCTATGGTCGCTATTTTATTGGGCTTGGAGTTTTTTATTGTATTTGACCGTGCAACTAAAAATTATGAAGAGAGTCTTAAAAACAGTTATGCTATGTTGGTAGTTGCCAAAGAAGAGATGAGTATTGATGATTTTAAGGTTTGGGACTCTCATGTCTATAAAGTGGCTGAGATAGAGAAGTCAAGTATCGTTAATCGTGTCGATACAACCTTTAATAAGTCCAAAAGTAAAAGTATTCATGAAAAAATGCCTAACTTCTACTCTATTAAGTTAGACAGTTATCTTAATAATAGAGAGTTAGAGGCTGTTAAACAGAACTTTTTAAAAAGTGATAAAATAACACGTGTAGAGAGTTTTGATACCCTTCATCAATCAAACTATGGACTCTTCTCCTTTATTAAGTTTGCTTTTCAAACTTTTATTGTTTTTATGACGATTATAGGATTTTTTTTAATT
>JAHZJZ010000210.1 GCA_022600655.1 Campylobacterota bacterium
AAATTTTTAATTTAATAAAAAATCAAGTTGATTTAATCTTTATTTTAACCTCTTGGTAACAGGCATTATCCCCTTCATCACTAAGCATATTGGGGGTTAGGTAGTTAACCCCTTTGGCATTAGCATAGATTAAAACCGTGTCATTACGCATACTATTTGAACATTTAACCACAAATTCATGCTCACCCCAGTCAGAATAAGCGATGATGGTTTCGCCATCTGCAAAACCCAGTGAGGAGTGAATTGTGATTTGATTATCTCTTTTAAACTGAGTGTTGAGTGCATTGTTCGCTTTAGGTGTGACTAACCAATATTCAGTAATAACTTCCTCTTTTTTACTTTTTTTACGTACTTTGGTAAGACGTTTATTGCTTTCAAAATCATCATAATGCTCTTCGATAAAGGTAAACTCTTCATCTCCATCTTCTCCGAAACCATCTTTATAAGGAATCGCTTGATACGCTGGTGAACGGTAGTATCCATTAACCATTTCACACTGCTCTAGCCATAGATTAAGGTAATGCTCTTCACTCTGGAGTGCATCAAATCCTAGTTTTTGAAGTAGGGTAGAGCTAAAGTCATATTCAGAAATACCATACTCCACCTCTTGAACTGTATGCATAGGTACAACGGTATGGTGAGCATAACTAAGACGAACATCCTCTTTTTCAAAAAAGTTTTTAGCAGGAATAATAATATCAGCCATAGCAGAGGTCTCATTTTCATAAAGTCCAAAATAGATAACGGTTTTGGTTTGTTTAAGCTCCTCTATGACTCTAGCTGTGTTTGGCATAGATGCCACAGGGTTACCCCCTTGAATGAGTACTGTATCAAAGTCACCAAAATTTGTAGTAGCCTTTTGTACTTTTTGACCTTTGGTTTCAAATGGATTTTTAAAGTCCAGTTTAGAGTTTCCAAAAAAGGAGACACCAGAACCCTCTTTCCCAAACTGTCCTAAAATAGTAGCCAAAGCATCAATAGCCTGTAGGGTAAAGTTCCCTGTTGAGTATTTTTGTACGCCATTACCTACTAAAAAAACAACATTTTTCTCATTAAGATACTCTATCACTCTTCCCATGTCACCTAATTCTGCACCAATATGTTCTAAAACAGCTTTAACTCTAAAGCCGCGGGTAAAGTCGTAGAAATCTTCATGCTCAGAGGCAAACTCCTCTATATAAGCTTTGTTTTCACTGTCAGCCATAATAATAAACCGTGCCAACATAACAGCTGTGTAGAAATCACTTCGAGGTTTAATCTGTAAGAAAAGGTCAGCTTTTTTAGCAATAGCCGTCTCTATAGGGTCGATAACCACAAGCTTCTTACCCTCTATATAAGGCATAAGATGAGGTGCAGTTACGGTAATGTTTTTCCCCCATACTACCACCACATCAGCTTTAGCTATCTGCTCAGGAGGTAAAATACGATTAACGCCACGTCCTTCTATTATTCCTGCATCTCCAGCACCATCACAAAGAGAGCCTTTGGTCGTTGTTCCTTCTATTTTCTCAAAAAGAAGGTTGGTTATCTCTTGCATCACACCAAAGTTACCTGAACCTCTCCAGAGCAGTTTACTTTCTGCTTGAAGTGCTTTAGCTGTTGCTTCTAGTGCCTCTTCTAATGTAACCTCGCTATTGTTGACTTTCGCTTTTGTAATACGAGGCTCTTCAAACATGTACTTGTTAAGCAGTGAACATAAAGCACCACTACTTGTAGGGTGAGAGGTATCAGCTTTGATTTTAGGAAACAGCTCTTTATCAGCTACGATACCACAAGCATCAGGACAGTCTAATCCACAGGCAGTTTTTATCATTATTTGAACTCCACTTTAAGTAATTTTGAAAAATTGTTTTTAGCATCATCGATAATTATCTCTGTACGATAAGAAGAGATAAACTTCTCATCTGCTACCGACCATACTTTAGAAATTTTATATTCAGTTGCTTTATCATTAATATAAATGGTTTTACTCTTAATATCTTTTAGCTCTTCAGCCTCTAAAAAAAGTACCAGTTTAGCTCTACTTAAATCTTTAATCTGAGCTAGTGCTGTACCAGGATTAACAAAGTCACCTTGGTTGACCATAAGTTTATAGAGAAATTTATTGTTAAGTTTAATGGTTTTTTTAGAAATTTGGTCCTTAAGCAGTTCTATTTTATAAAGCATATCAAGATGCTGTTTTTTTAGAGAGTCTAGTTTCTCTTTGGTTGAAAAATATTGTGTTTTAGCATTTATGTATCCATAAAAGGCATTATCTTTTTGTGTTTTAGAGGCTGAAGCGATATTACTAATACGACTGTAGTACCCCTCTTGACGGTTGAGTGACTCTTTTAAAGCACTCAGTATAGTCTGATTGGTTGTTATCATATTTTTTATAAGTTTTAAAGACTCTTGACTAGAACTCAAATCGACTTTATCTAATTTACTGTCAAGTTCGATAATCGTATCGTTGTTGATATTTTTCCCCTCTAATGATGTTTTACTCTTAGTCACCTGTGCCGATACAGCAGCTTTCAGTGTAATATGTTCATAGGGTTCTACTTTTGCGTAGTGAACTTTGGCGAGAAGAAATAGAGGTGTAAAAAGAATTAATAAATATTTCATGGTTTACTCTTTGGTATCAATTTGGGGTGATTATAACATGAAAAGCTTTTGGAATGTCGAACAGGTGATTTTTTAGATGTTTTGTAAAAAATGAAGGTACTAATTGAAACGATTTAAATTTTTAGGCGTGACGATAAGCCGTGTTCTGTCGTTGGGTAGTTATTTATCTAGGCGTATGGTTGCCCATACACTCAAGCGAGACACCATTGTCAATCGAATGACTTTATGAGATTTTTACCATATGCCTCTTGCTACGGACAGGGTTTACCTAGCTACCTATGTTACCACAAGCACTGGTGAGCTCTTACCTCACCCTTTCACCTTGACCAGTAAAAATACTGGCTGTCTACTCTCTGTTGCACTTGCCCTCAGATTACTCTGGCCATCCGTTAGATGGAGTCCTATCTCATATGTAGCACGGACTTTCCTCTCGTAGCTTAACGCTACCAGCAACTACCTGTCACACCTAAACGGAATTATAGCATAAAGTTTAATGATATTAAAGTGATAAGCAAAGGAGAATAAAAGAGTTTTTATATGATAATAAATGTGTTTTAATTTAACAAGGGAAAAGGAAAAAATTATGATTAAAAGTAGTAAATTAAGTTTAATAGGAATATTGATTTGTTTAGGTACATACTCAATGGCTGATAGTAATGTGAGTGTTGATAAAAATAGTACAACTAAACAGGTAGTTCCTACCAAAGAGAAAGTAGTTGAAGTCAAAGAGCCTGTTGTTAAACAACCTGTTCAAGAAAAAAGTTCAGACTCTATGGAAGAGCAGATTAAAAAAGCAATGGCAGGGGTAGAGCAGATAACTGTTCTAAAATCAGCTGAACCTAAAATAGTCTCAGAGTCTGAAGCAATGGTATTAGATGCACAAGAGTCTAAAACTGTTGTAGCTCCTATGAGAAAAAAAATTAAAAAGTCAGTTAAGAAAAGAGTTAAAAAACGAATTAAAAGAAAAGTAGAAACTGTAGACTTTGACTCTCTACCGATGGCAAAAACTTATCCAATGGATTATGATGTCTCAAAAATAAAAGAGTAACTCTCTTCAAGGTAGCTTTTGGCTACCTTTTTCTCAATTCTCTCTCAATTTAATATTTTTTAGAAATAATTAAATGAAAATGATTATCATTTAATTATTTATTAAGTTGATATTCATTATCATTACCTTATCAAAATAATCAAGGGAAATAGTTATGGTAACCAAAGTTAAACTTTCAGTAGTAACAGCACTACTTTTAACAAGTTATGCTGTAGGTGCAGAAAATTTACAAGAAGCATTTAGTCACGCTAAAATAGCAGGGGAGATAAGAGTAGGTGCTATTCAAACAGAAAATGAGACAGAGAGTAGGGTTTCAACTCTTGCACTGGGTGGTAGTCTTGGAATTAAAACAAGTCCCATTTCAGGTGTTAGTGTAGGAACTACTTTTTATACTACCAATGCACTCTTTGGTCAAAATGAAGAGGCGATGTTTTTAAGCTCAGATGCTAAAAGTTACTCAATTGTTGGTGAAGCGTATATTCAAGCAGATATACTTAATACAAGCATTAAAGTAGGACGACAGCAAGTTGATACACCTTATGCTGATAGTGATGATATAGGGATGGTTCCCAATAGATTTGAAGGTATAAGCTTGATTAATCAAGATATTAGTGATACTACGATTGTTTTAGCATCGTTAGATAAATGGTCAGGGGTTGACAGTGATAGACCAAAAAGGTTTAGTGAGATGCAAACCTCTGGGAATGCTCTCTTAACAGCCGCAGCTATTTATGAAGGGTTAGAAAATACAACACTTCAAGTGTGGCACTACAAATTGGATCATGTAAACTTTAATTACTTAGAAGCTGGGTATGAGACTGAACAGTTTAATGTTGGACTACAATACACCGACCAAGATAACAGTAATAGTGCCTATGGTGTGACAGCAGGAGTTACTTTGGGTGATTTGGCTTTTACAACGGCATATAACAGAGTAGAAGGTGAAGTGACCAATGGCTTTGGTGGAGGTCCATTTTTCACCTCTAGTGAAGACCATACTGTTGCTGAAGCTCTTAACCAAGAGGCCGTCTTGCTAGGTACTGAATATGGTGTAAATGACTCATTAACATTAGGTGTTACTCATGTTCAGTTTGATAAAGGTGAAAATCAGACTGACTATCTAGTCAGTTATGGTGTGAGTGATAAGCTCTCTTTAGATGTGATCCATTCTGATATGTACGCTGATGGAAAGATGAGTAGATTTTTTGCTAACTATAACTTTTAGTTAGCATATAGATTAATTTATTATATATTAAGTTGATATTAAATATCATTTGCATAATTAATTTGAGGAAAAGATATGAAACTTTCAGAACTACACAAAGGTGACCGAGCAATTATTATAAAGATAGAGACAGATGAATCATTAAAGAGTCGTCTTTTTTCATTTGGTGTAGGAAAAGGTAGTGAGCTGAGTATAGAGGCTTGTTCTATGAAAAAACAGACCATAGAGATAGAGGTCGATGGTACTTTAATAGGTTTACGGGCTGACGAGGCGAAAGAGATAGAGGTTGAAAAAATAGTATGAGTGCAATTAAAATTGTCTTAGCTGGACAACCCAATGTTGGGAAGTCGATGTTGATTAATGCCATGAGTGACTCCAATGGTCTAAAAGTGGGGAATTTTTCAGGCGTAACAGTAGAGAAAACAGAAGTCTGTTTTGAACACCACTGTCATATGTTGGAGATGGTAGATTTACCAGGAACCTACTCCATTCGTGGATTTTCACAAGAGGAGAAGGTAGCTCATAACTATCTGTTAAATGAAGAGTATGATGTCATTATTAATGTACTAGACTCAACGCATCTACAACGAAACCTACTGCTTACTTTAGAGCTTTTAAAACTCAATAAAAAGATGGTATTGGCACTCAATATGGCTGATGAAGCCAAGAGTGAAGGTTTGAGTATTGATGTTAAACAGATTGAAAAAATCATTGGCGTACCTGTGGTTTTGGTCTCTGCCAATACCAAAGAGGGGGTCGAGGAGCTACTCAACCGTATCCATGATGTGGCAGATAGCCCTTATCGGGATAATTCAAATATTCTCTATAGTGATGCTTTTGAAGAGGAGATTCTCTCTCTGAGTCGATTTTTAGATGAAAAAGGATTTAAACTCCGAGATTTAACCTCTCGTGAGGTTGCCATTCGTATTTTGTTTGAAGACAAAGACCTCTACAAAGAGTTGCATGATGAGCCTATTATGATTGAGTTACAACCACGTATTGTGGCTTCATTAGAGCATATCTATACCCATCATGAGACCAAAAATATTAAAGAGTTGAAATCCAATGAGTATCTGGCTATCGCACGAGGTATTCGTATGGAGACAGTACAGTGTAAAAGAAAAAAAGGGGTGAAGACTCTAACTAAAAAGATAGATGATATCCTTATTAATAAGTATCTTGGGGTTCCCATTTTTCTTTTTTTGATGTGGGGACTGTTTCAGCTCACTTTTGAAATAGGTGCCATTCCTATGGAGTGGATAGAGAGTGGTATCACACTTTTGGGTAATACCGTTGGTGAAAACATTAGCCATGAGGGTCTAAAGAGTCTGATGGTTGATGGTATCATTAACGGTGTGGGGGCTGTTTTGCTCTTTTTACCCAATATTATTATTCTTTTTTTAGGTATCGCTCTACTAGAGACCACAGGATATATGAGTCGTGTAGCCTTTTTACTTGATGGATTTTTCCATAAGTTTGGGTTGCATGGTAAGAGTTTTATTCCACTAGTAACTGGTTTTGGGTGTTCTGTTCCTGCCTATATGGCAGCACGAACGCTAAAAAATGAGAAAGATAGACTCATTACACTTTTTATCATCGGTTTTATGTCTTGTGGGGCAAAACTACCTGTCTATGTACTGTTTATTGGAGCATTTTTCCCAACAGAAAATGCAGGAAATATGCTATTTGCCATCTATATAGCAGGGGCATTGTTAGGACTTGTGATGGCAAAAGCATTAAGGGCATTTGTATTTAAAGGTAAGGATGAACCTTTTGTTATGGAGATGCCAAAGTACCGTTGGCCTTCATTTTCACTTATTTGGCACACTGTAAGTAGTAAGGCATGGAGTTATCTTAAAAAAGCAGGAACCTTTATTTTACTGGCATCTATGTTAATTTGGTTTGCTTCAAACTACCCAAATCAACCTCTTCTAGAAAAAGAGTATGCAACTAAAATAGAACAAGCCAGTGGTGATGAGGTTCAAGTAGCCACCCTAAACAATGAACTTAAACTTGCTAAACTTGAAAATAGCTACCTAGGTCAGATAGGAAAAGCCAGTGAACCATTTTTTGCCCCACTAGGTTTTGACTGGAAAATGACAGTCGCCTTAGAGACAGGTTTGGCAGCCAAAGAGGTAGTAGTTTCAACGCTAGGAGTACTCTATGCCATTGGTGATGAGGTAGATGAAGAGGATAATACTTTGCGAAATGCATTAGCAGCAAACTATAGTACCGCTAGAGCAGTAGCATTTATAGTATTTATAATGATATATCTTCCATGTTTAGCAGCATCAATGGTCTTTGCCAAAGAGGCAGGTGGGTATAAGTATTTGGCGTATCTGTTTATCTTTACGACGGTTACGGCTTGGGTATTGTCGTTTATTACGTATCGTATTTTGGTCTAAAAAATTAGTGTGGGTATTCTTGCCCACAAATAAAATCATTTTGCAAAACTAGGAACCGATGGCTTTAGCCCAATGCCAATGAATTAGCGAGGCTAAAGCCATCGTTTCCTTATATGCAATCTGCATTTTCGGAATCGGCGTGTTTACACCCGAACTATTTCGTCAAAAAAAGCTTAATTCATTGGCATTGGGCTTTAGCCGCGACTGAAGTCACCGATTCCAAAGAGTTTTGCAAGAAGTTTATTACACAAACAACATTGTTAAACGTATCTCATCATAACTAGCTTGACCATCCATTGCATCAAACACAGGTTTAAGTCGTAATGACCCATCGTCAGAAAAGTTCTCTTTATTGTTCTCTTGTTGCAGTTTTAAAATCATCTGCTCGATATGTTTGCTCTTTTCCCCTTTGAGTTTGAATTTGCTCAAATCTAAGGAGTTCTCCTCTTTTTTCAAATAGGCTAAATGGTTTATAATGGTGCCTTCTGTTACACCTCTGGTTTTTGCCATCTCTTTGATGCTAGAACAACTCTCAATCAACGCTTTGGTTTTTGACTGTGTGGGTGTATCATTTTTCATTTTGGCTACTTTACCACTTCTAAGTAACTTTTTCTCCTCTTCTATCTGTACAAAACTTGTGAGTCCACCTAAACTTTTAATGTAGTTGAGATGAGACTTTTCAAGTTCATCTTCACTGTAGTTCTCAATCTCTTCAGCTGCTTTTAACGAGGCTTTTTTAATAGGTTCATCAATACGTAAAGTCAGAGGGTCAATGGTTAATGCCCTATCATTTAAGCCCATTAAGCGTAGCCCTTCGATATTTTTTATTCGTGACAGTGCTACGTATCCTTGTCCTACTTCAAAGGTTTTAGACAAATCAATCTCGGCTGAATCAAGTGTCATACCTTGTGATTTATGAATGGTTAATGCCCATGCTAAACGTAAGGGAATCTGTGAAACGGTAGCGATTATCTCTCCTGCATCGTTCTCTATCGTCCAATCTTCTGTTATGACACGTATTTTTGCTCCTGTAGATGTTTTGACTATTGGTATCTCACCTTCAAAGCCTATAACCACACCTGTTGTTCCATTGATGTAGCCCTTTTCAGGATTGTTTTTTATAAACAACACCACGGCATCTTTTTTTAAGGTTAACTCCTCTAAAACCAAAGAGGTTTTAAAAATTTTCTCTATGTTTTTGGCTGAACCTTTTGAGGTGTAGGTAAATGTTTTAGGCGTACTCTCTAATTTGTTGAGCTCTTCTAAATTGATTCTATCGACATCAATATTGTGTGTGTAGAGTTTGGTGGGTGTAAACTTAGCATCTAACTCTTTATAAAAACAGGACTCCAGTGTTTCATGAGATTGAGTTGAGACGGTTCCACTTCGGATGTCATCTAAAATCTCAATCAATTGGTTGTCATCTTGTCTAAATTTTTCATTCAGATAACAACTCTTTAAGCCTAAAGCTTTCCAAACAGGTGACTGCCATGCAAAACGTTTCTCTTTAAACTCTTTACTTACAGGAGGTAACTGAAAAAAGTCACCAGAAATCACCACTTGCACCCCACCAAAAGGTTCGGGAGAGTTCTTAAACGCGCGTAACACTTTGTCCATAGAGGCAAAAATTTCAGGGGAGACCATGGAGACTTCATCGATGATTAAGAGTTTTAATTTAGAAAAACGACTCTTCAGGTAACTCTTTTTGAGTAGGAATTCAACATAGCCATTGTCTACAACAGTGTCACGAATACCTAAGGCAAAGAACGAGTGAATCGTTTGACCCTTTAAGTGTGATGCTGCAATACCTGTTGGTGCCACAACGGTTGGGTAGATTCGTCGCTCTTTTAAGTATTGGATAAACTGATTTAAAAGATAGGTTTTACCCGTACCTGCTGAACCCGTTATAAAAACATTTTGTCCTGATTTTAGTATGTTAAGTGCTGTAAGTTGTTTCATGAAAGTATTTTAACATTAAAGAGTAGTTTTAAAAAGTAATATGTCAAATTGTCATATTTTTTTTATACAAAAATATGTGTATATATTAACCAATTAAGATAAAAGTCCTCTTATATAGTTAAATTTCTTAAGTATACAATAGGGTTTTTGTAATAATAGTTATTAATCCAAAAAATAGATAGGGAGTAACTGGTGCAAGATAAAAAGACCATCATAACCTATGGGACATACGACATGTTGCATATAGGACACATGAACATACTAGAGAGGGCAAAAGCGTTAGGCGATTACCTTATTGTTGGTGTAACCGATGAGAATTATGACCGTTCTCGTGGTAAGCTCAATGTATCACAAAGCACAGATGACAGAGTAAAAGCTATTGAGGCTTTGGACTTTGTGGATAAAGTGATTGTAGAGAAACATAAACATCAAAAAGCAGAAGATATGGTCAAATATGATGTTGATATTTTTGCTATTGGTGATGACTGGGTAGGGGCATTTGATTACCTCAATGAGTATACCCATGTGGAGTATCTACCACGGACAGAGGGAATCTCAAGTACCAAACTTAGAAAAGAGACTTTTGATACCATTAAGTTTGGTATTGCTGGATTAGGACATGATACCGAGGCATTTATCAATGAGGCAGAGTATGTCTCTAATATTAAGATTAATCGTGTTTATGACAGTGATTTTTTAGCCCTTAAAGCCTTTACCAAAGATAATGAGCGAATAAAATATGGACATGATAACTATGATGAGTTTTTAGATACCTCTATCAAGGCTGTTTATATTAATACCTCACAAGAGGCACACTACCCCTTGATAAAAAAAGCACTTGAAGCAGGAAAGCATGTACTCTGTGAGAATCCTTTAGCGTTAGAGAAAAATGAGTTAAAGGAGCTGTTGGCGATTGCAAAAAAAGAGAAAAAAGTGCTACTATCTGCACTTAAAACAGCCTTTTTACCTGCCTTTAGTCAACTGCTTAAAGAGCTTAAAACAGGTACTATTGGTGATATAACAGAGGTTCGGGCAACGCGAACCTCACTCTATAAAGAGAAAGATTACCCTGATTCATTTATGGAGCAGGGGGCGACTAATATTTTGTCCTCTTACCCATCACTGTTGGTGCATAAGGTCTTAGGAAAACGAAAATCGATTACCTTCTTTGACCAAGAGGAGAACGGATACGATTTGAGTAACCTCATTGTGACTACACATAAAAATGGTGCTATAGGTGTCTCTAGAGTGGCTATTGGAGCCAAATCAGAAGGTGATGCTGTTATCTCTGGAACCAAAGGGTATGTTTATATTCCTGCACCGTGGTGGTTGACTAAAACGTTCTACTTTAGATTTGAAGATACCCATAAAAGCCACACGTTTACCTATGAGTTTGACGGTTGTGGATTACGTTATATGATTGCCGAGTTTGCTTCACTTATTCAGAGAGGACATCGAAAGTCTGAGAAGTTAACGCCATCAGATATGGTAGCCATTAATAGAGTATCACTGGATTACAGTGATCAGAAAAAAAATAGAAAGAAGGAAAACTAGCCTATGATATACGAAGATTACTACATTTTTACCCCAGGACCTGTGAAGATGTCCGATGAGATTTTAGAGGTTGGTGCAAAGCAGACTCCCTATTTTAGAAACTGTGAGTTTTCAGATGTAACCTATGCCTGTGAAAAGGGTCTACTTAAGATGGTTAATGCTCCAGAGGGTTCGAAAGTTATTTTCTTAACAGCATCAGGAACAGCAGGTATGGAAGCATCAGTTATGAACCTATTGACCAAAGATGACAATGCTTTAGTAGTCCATGGTGGTGGTTTTGGTGGTCGTTTTGTAGATATTTGTGATGTACATGGTGTTCCTCATACCGATTTTAAAGTAAGCAACACCAACTTACATGATATTGAAACATTGGCTCCAAAAGAGAACTACAGTTCACTTATTGTTAATGCTCATGAAACCTCTGTAGGGCATATTTATGATTTAGATGCAATGGGTGCTTATGCTAAGAAAAATGATTTGTTCTTTATCGTTGATGCCATCTCTATGTTGGTAACAGATCCTATAGATATGAGTGAACAAAACATCGATGTGGTGATTGCCAGTTCTCAAAAAGGCTTGGCATTGCCTCCAGGGTTAACCATGGTAGTATTGGCTCCAAGAGCGTTAGAGAGAGTTCAAGATGTAAAGAGTCTTTACTTTAATTTTAAAGATTATCTAAGCAATGGTGAAAGAGGTCAAACACCTTATACACCTGCTGTAACCATTATGTTACAACTTCAAGCTAGACTTGAGCAGATAGAGCGACGAGGTGGGGTACAACAGAGCATTAAATCAGCAAAAGCGATTGCTGAATACTTTAGAGAGTCTATAAAAGACTTACCTTTAAAAGCCTATACAGAGTTTATGCCAAATGCGATGACGACACTCACACCAACTGATGGTAAATCAGCAATGGATATTGTGAATGACCTAGAAGATGGTTATAAAGTCATGGTTTGTCCTAATGGTGGAGACCAGCGAGATATTATCTTTAGAGTATCACACATGGGTGATATGACCCGAGCCTATACCGATGTGTTGATTAATGCACTGCATGACTACTATGCAAAGTAAAAAAAGTTGTAGCGTGGTGCATTCCTGCCCACGAAAGAGATGTTATATTGATTCTTCGTGGGCTGGAAAGCCCACGCTACGGGTGTAGATATGGCAACGATAGACCCAAAAACACTGCGAGAAGCACAGCTGATTATGCTAGAAATGTTGGTAGAGTTTGATGCTATTTGTAGTAAACATAACTTACAATACTGGTTAGACTCAGGAACCCTTCTTGGGGCTGTTCGTCATCAAGGGTTCATCCCTTGGGATGATGATATTGACCTCTCTATGCCGATGGAAGATTATAATAAGTTCATTGAGATAGCAGACGATGAACTCTCTGATGCTATCTTTTTTCAAACGATGAAGAGCGATAGTGCTTTTAAATTTGATTATATAAAGTTGCGTTCAAACAGAGCAACTATAGTAGAGTTTCATGAGAAAGATAGAGAAGTTGGCTATCATCAAGGGGTATTTGTGGATATTTTCCCGATGTTAACGGTAGAGAACACTCCTTTTCATCAGCAATACTATAGCGATGTTTTTAAATTGATTCGTTCTGTCTCTTCTGTAAGTCTACATACACCAGAGGGAAAAGATAATCCTTTAAGTCGAAAAAATCTTATAGCATCTTTAGAATCGATGCATCAAGGTTGGGATAATGAGAGCAATAAGGTTATTTATGGTGGAGAGATGCCTGATGTGGCTGCTTGGTTTGACCAAAATAAGATATTTCCTCTTAAAAAGATAGAGTTTGAGGGTTTATCGTTCCCTGTTCCTAATGACCCTAATCACTATCTTGGTAGTATCTACTCATTTAACTATATGGAGCTACCACCTCTTGATAAGCGTACGATTCATGCACACGAGATAAAGATAGAGAAAGCTTAGTATTCCTCTGCTATAATGCTTAAATAATTAAGCAGGAGTAACATTATTAAACAGTTTTTACTTAAAACACTGATACTTTTCTATTTTGTGACCTCCTTTACCAATGCAACACATATGCATATTGGTGAAGAGGAGCATATAGATGATTGTCAGATTTGTATTATTGTTAACGCGTTTAATGACATCGATACTTCTAGCATGGCGATACTTTTTGAGTGTGGTCTATGCAACTGCTTTATTGAACCTCTCCATACCGCAGTTATTCAACTAACTTACCTCAAAGGCTTTTTCGCTCACGCCCCTCCCATTTTATCTCTTTAATTCACCAAAAACAAAAAAATATTATTACCAAAAGGATAAAGAGTGCAAAAAATAGTACTATTTTCAGTCGTTGCTAGTTCACTATTACTAGCAGAGTCATCAAGTTTTAACCAAAGAGCGTTTGTTCCAGATATTTCACTGATTGGGGACTTCTCTTACGTTGATAGAAAAGAAGATACGGCTCATTTAAGTATGCCAGGACTTACCCATACACATGGAGCAGGTGACAGTCATGGTCATGACCATGCCCATCTTAATGAAAATGAGGGGTTTAATCTAAATTATGCCGAACTGGCGATGCAGTCAACGGTTGACCCCCATTTAGATATGACAGGAATTTTTCATTTAAGTGAAGATAGTTTTGAGATTGAGGAGCTTTATGCCAATTCACGAGGACTACCTTATGGTTTAGGTTTAAAAGTAGGTAAGTTCTTCTCAAACTTTGGACGACTTAACTCACAACACCATCATGTCTGGAATTTTGCTGACCAACCACTTATAAATAACGCTCTTTTAGGAGAGCATGGGATTAATGAGAAAGGTATCGCTTTAGACTGGACAGCCCCAACTCCATTTTACTTGAATCTTGGTTTAGAGATTTTAAAAGGGGAGAATGAGTACAGCTATGGAGATGCAGCAATTACCCTTACTGAAGAGGTTGGTGTAGAGAAAGTAGATGCTCCAAATCTAAAAGTAGCTTATGCTAAAGTAGGAACGGATATTGGTGATGTTGCTCTATTGGCTGGACTAAGCTATGCCGATGGTGAGGCTAGAATCAATCATCTAGAAGATGAAGAGGGGCCACACGCTTTTGCAGGGGACTCTACACTTTATGGAGCTGATTTGACTTTGAAAAAACCATTGAACTCCTATAGTGATATTACATGGACAACAGAGTATATCAAAAGAGAGTTAGATGGTACACAGTATGTTCCTAATGGAAGCAGTGATGCATGGGCAAAGCAGGTGGCGTTGACCAAAGAGCAATCGGGGATTTACAGTTCACTGATTTATAAAATGGATAGTGAGTGGCGAATGGGAGTTCGGTATGATGAGATCTTAACAAATGATGTGGTTGCCAATGGAAACAGTAAAAATCTATCAGAAGATATGAATCGCTACTCAGCGATGTTGGAGTATAACTTCTCTGAGTTTAATAGGGTTCGATTGCAGTACAATCGAGATAACTCTAAGTTTAATGAAGAGGGGCAAAAGATTTCTAATGATGAGATACTTCTGCAGTTGAACCTCTCTATTGGTTCTCA
>JAHZJZ010000211.1 GCA_022600655.1 Campylobacterota bacterium
CAGGTATCCTCATTAACATCTTAAAGTCCTTTGAGTATCTTTTTATTTAGCTTTAAATCTTTATTGCTCATCACACCAATACCTTGGTCAAGCACCTCTTGAGCAATATTCTTAGCATCATTTAACGAATGCATTTCACATGTCCCACACTGATAGATATTGAGTTCAGGTATATCATCTTGTGTGGGTACATTAAGTACATCAACCATAGAGTTTTTCCAAGCTTTAACAACTTTTTTCTTTTTTGGTGAACCTAAAAGAGACATATAAAACCCTGTACGACACCCCATCGGAGAGAGGTCTATAATCTCAACATCATCACTATTAAGATGGTCTCTCATAAATCCAGCAAAAAGATGCTCTAAAGTATGAATACCCTCTGAACTCAATGTATTCTCATTTGGTTGACAAAATCTTAAATCAAATACAGTAATATCATCTCCACTTGGAGTTGACATCTTTTTTGCAACACGAACAGCTGGAGCTGGCATTTTGGTATGATCCACGGTAAAACTATCTAATAGTGGCATAGGTTATCCTTACAAGTTAAAATTATTCTTTTTGCGATTATAGCACGATGAGCTAATGAGTAGATAAAGTTTTTAATTTTTTACTAATTTGCTGTAGGTTTGTTTAATGCTATAGAAAAGTTTAGATTTGGTGCAGATTTATTTGAATTGAATTTATGGAGTGAGGGAGCATACATAAAGTATGTGACCGAATGGAGTAAATTCCATTCGGATGAAGATGTGCTAAAGCTAAACTTTTATACTCTTGCTTCTTCTCTTCTTTGTAACATTGCCCAGTTATTATCAACCTCTTTTTGAACTTCTTCAATAATGTGTCGATACTGAGGTTTAAATAGGTGCTTATATCTACCTTGAGCAGACATATACTCCTCAACAGTAATGATATTCTTTGGTCTGTAAAGAATGTTAAGTTCATGACCATCAAGAATCTCATAGATTGGGAACATTAATGAATCTGTTGATAAATCAGTAATACCGATTGTATCTTTTGGATCAAATTTCCACTCTGTACAACATGGAGAAACCGTGTTAATAAAACATGGACCTTCAGTCTCTAAAGCCTTCTGGAAACCTTTCGCCATTGATTTCCATTTGTTTGGAGCCAACTGTGCCACATAAGGAGCACCATGAGCAGCCATAATAGAAACAATATCTTTTTTCTTCTCTTTTTTACCGTAAGAGTGTGTACCTGCAACTGATGTTGAAGTGGTAGCACCAATTGGTGTAGCAGAAGATCTCTGACCACCTGTGTTTGCATAATTTTCATTATCTAAACAGATGTAGGTAAAGTCATGACCTCTCTCCATTGCTCCTGAAAGCCACTGGAAACCAATATCAAAAGTAGAACCGTCACCACCAAATGCTACAAATTTAACTGGAGCATCGTTGTCTTTAAGTGTACCTTTTTTCTTTCTTACTTTATGCATAACTTCTGCACCTGTAACAGCTGTAGCAGCATTTTCAAAACCGATATGAATCCAAGATGTATCCCATGACGTAAATGGGTAAACAGCTGTAGAAACTTCCAAACAACCTGTATTTGCAGAAACAACAAGGTTATCGTTGGTACAGTTCATAAGCTCTCTAACAATCATAGAGTGAGCACAACCAGGACAGAGGGTATGTGCACCCTCAAATCTGTCATTATTTGTCGAGAACTCTTTTAAGTTCTTTATTGAAGTAATTGCCATATTTTAGCTCCTATCTGTTTGAAAAAATCCAAGTTTTGGACCTCTTAGTCCAGAGAACTGTTGGATATCTGTTGTAATATGTCCAGCATCAGCATGTGCTTGTTGCTCTGTATATATTCTTTTTGCCTCTTCGATTGAGAAGTCACGACCACCAAGACCATAAATAAAGTTAGTAACCAATGGTCTGTTTTGAGAAGTGTACATCGCTGCAGATACTTCGTTATAGAATGCACCCATCGCTCCACCTGGAGATGAACGGTCTGTAACAGCTATACATTTAGTATTTTTCAACGCTTCTCTCACTTCATCGTATGGGAAAGGTCTGAAACATCTAATCGCTACAACACCTGCTTTAACTCCTGTCTCAGCTCTAAGCTCTTCAGCTGCAACTCTTGCAGTCTCAACAGTCGTACCAAGTGCAACAATAGCAACATCAGCATCTTCCATATTGTAAGATTCAACTCTTTTATACTCTCTACCTGTAAGCTCTTTAAACTCAGCAAATACTGCATCAATCACTGGACGTGAATCCATAATCGCTTTATGTTGCTTAGCTTTATGCTCAAAGTGCCAATCTTCTTCTGTCTGTGCACCATAAGTAACAGGTCTAGAGAAATCTAGCATATCATCTACAGGTACAATCTCACCTACAAATGCTTTTGCACCTTCATCAGTTAATGGGTAAACATTTTGTGCTGTATGTGAAGTAATAAATCCATCTTGGTGAACCATAACTGGAAGTCTTACTGCGTGATCTTCAGCTACTTTAAATGCACATAGTGCAAGGTCATACGCCTCTTGAGCATTAAATGCACCAAGTTGAATCCAACCAGAATCACGTCCAAGATACATATCAGCATGGTCACCACGTACATTAAGTGGAGAAGCCAATGCTCTGTTTACAACATTAAGTACAATTGGAAGTCTCATACCAGATGCTTGGTAGAGAACTTCTGCCATTAGTGCAAAACCTTGAGATGAAGTAGCTGTTGATACACGTCCACCAGAAGCAGAAGCACCGATACATCCTGACATTGCAGCATGCTCAGACTCAACCATAACGAACTCTCCGTCAATGTAACCATTTCCTACATATGAACCATAGTTTTCAACAATTGGAGTTGATGGAGTAATAGGATAAGCTACAACAACATCAACATCAGCTTGTCTTAATGCTTGAGAAGCAGCATAGTTACCGTCCCAAACTTCTCTTTCATTTAAATCAAATTTTACAGCCATTACGCTTCCTCACTTTTTTTCTCTTTTTTCTTTTTCTCTGGCCATGAAGCAAGAGACTCTTCTAAATCAGCATGTTCATTAAACATTAAAAGTGACTTAGGGTTTGTAGGACAAACCTCAACACAAACTTCACACCCTTTACAGTGGTCATAGTCGATTCCTAACATCTGCTTATCTCTTGATAAGATAGATGAATCTGGACACCATACCCAACAGTTTTGACAATCAATACAGATGTCTCTGTTAAATACTGGTTTAATAACTCTCCAAGATGCAACTGTAGCAGTATATGAGTTGTATCCTGAGTAGGTTCTCTCTTCTGCTTTTAAGTTGGCAATATTTGATGCATCACCCTCAAATGAAGGAAGAACTGAACCTTGTGTTACTTCATCCCATCCAAGTAAATCAAAACCAGCTTCTAGTTGGCTTAAACCTCTGTTGTCATTTGCTAATAATTTTAAATCTTGCATTTTTGCTCCTCTCTACTTAACTTCATTATAGGCTCTAGTAATCGCAGCCATGTTTCCATCAATAATTTTTTGAGGGAATTTAGAAAGTGCTTTACCCATATTCTCTAAAAAATAATCCAGTTCAAACATACCTGAAATCTTAACAAATGCACCAAGCATTGGAGCATTTGGAATAGATCTTCCAATAGTGTCTAAAGAGATTTGAACACAATCAACAGTATATACTCTATCTTCTTTTCCAGCTAACGCAGGAATCCCAGTAATTAACTCTTCTTTAGAAAGGTGCGTAGTAATAATATACTTTGTCTCCTCTTTTTCATTCACTTCAATATTATCAGTAAATGCCAATGCAGGGTCAATAACCAAAACATAATCAGGGTTCATAAACTTAGCATGATTAAAAATTTGCTCATCAGAAATTCTGTTATATGCTCTTAACGCTGCTCCTCTTTTTGCAGAACCATAAAGTGCAAAAGCCTGAACCTCTTTTCCTGTAGTTGCTACAACGTCACCTAAACCTTTAGCACCCGATACGGCACCCTGTCCAGCACGGCTGTGCCATCTTATTTCTGTCATGACTTCTCCTAATATTTTTTACTATTATGGGGTATTGTATTCTCACCCCTCTTAAAAGGGGTTTCAACTCTCCAAAAAAAAATTATAATATTTGAAAACTGTATAGTTTCTATGCACTATTTATAATTTACATCATAATTTTTAATATATTTAATAGCATCAAATGCATTTTTGCATACTTTTGACGCACACACTTTTAATATCTGATGAGAGGCGTACCCAGAAGTAACAGCAACTGACTCCACACCTGCATTTTGGGCAGAGACAATGTCCATAGGAGTATCACCAATCATCCATGTTGTACTTTTATCATGTTCTAACTTTACTAAAGCTTTTAAAATAGGTTCTGCATGAGGTTTTGGAAACTCTACATGCTCACGTCCTATAAGTACTTCAAAATGATGCATAAGTCCCAAATGTTCCAAAAGCTCTGTAGAGTATTGTCCTGTTTTGGTTGTTACTACACCTAAGGTTGCAAAGCTACTTGCCATCTCTACTGCCTCTTTGGCTTTTTCAATTAAAACTGTCTTTTCACAATGAATCGTTCTATAGTGCATCTTGTATGCATGAACATGTTCATCAATTTTTCTCTCTTCAACACCTAAACTTTGAAACATATTCTCTAAAGTATGTCCAATCTCTGCTTTAATCGCTTCATCGCTAGGAACATCTCCTCCAAAAGTTTTAAAAGCTACTCTAAATCCTTCTAAAATCGCTTCTGTCGAATCAATCAGTGTTCCATCTAAATCAAATAATATTACGGGTTTCATATTTTCCTTTTAGTTCTAAATTTCTATTTATATTAACACACCATCCAATTCTCTAACTTAAAAGTATCTTCTGTGCATGGCATCCCCTTCCAACCAGCACTCTCTAGATACATCATCTTACCTCCAAAATACCCCACAACATACTGCTCTTTATAAATAGGGTACATTCCTCCTGAGAACATCGCAAAGATATCCTCATAACTTGTAGGGTGCTGATAGTGTTCAAAGTCTAAACTGTGCAACACGGTAATAGCATAATGTAACATCTCACTCTTCATCATGGCACTGCTTAACGCGTAGTAGGAGGGATAAGTTACTGATGGGTCATCTAACAGCTCTGAGATATAGAGCCGTTCTCTCTTTTTTTGATACATAGTTGAGATTATAGTCTATTTTTACTATGGAGCTTTAAAATATTTCAAATTGTCATATTTTAGGCAACTTAGGTGCTGACTGCAGTAACTTTTGAGTGTAGTTATGTTCTGGATTTTTCATTACATCATGCACCAACCCTTGCTCTACTATCTTCCCCTCTTTCATCACAGCCACCTCATCAGCCACCATAGGGATGATAGATAAATCATGCGTAATAAACAGATACGAAATCTCTTGCTCCTCTTGTAACTCTTTAAGTAGTTTCAATACTTGTGAACGTACCGAAACATCTAGTGCTGAAGTAGGCTCATCACAAATAATCAATTCAGGCTCCACAGCCAATGCCCTAGCAATCCCTATACGTTGTCGCTGTCCACCAGAGAACTCATGAGGGTATCGATAGATATGTTCTGACTCTAAGCCTACTTTTTCCAGTAGCTCTTTTATCTTTTTATCTTGTAGCTCTTTATCATTAGAGCCTATTTTTAAACTGACCATTCCCTCTCGAATAATCTCTCCAACCGTCATACGAGGATTGAGCGAAGCGTAAGGGTCTTGAAATATCACCTGTATTTTTTGACGATAGGGCATCAACTCTTTTTGGGTAAGTTTGGTAATATTATTATCATCAAACGTTACAACACCACTTGTTGTCTCAACCAGTCGTAGTATCGCTTGACCAATGGTACTTTTACCACTCCCCGACTCTCCAACCAGAGCTAAAGTTTTTCCTTTAACTATGTTAAATGAGACCCCATCCACAGCTTTTACATAACCTACGGTTCGTTGAAAAAGACCTTTTTTAATTGGAAAATGCACTTTTAAATCATCTACTTTTAAAAGTTCATGTCTCCCCTGCTCTTCATCACGCTGAGACTTTAATGCCCTCGCATCTTCAAGCAGTTTTATGGTGTAAGGATGGGTAGGGTTTCTAAAAAAATCCTCTTTTGTATCTTGTTCTAAAATCTCCCCATGACGCATCACAGCAATGGTATCTGCCATCTGAGCCACCACACCCATGTCATGCGTAATAAATAGAATCGAAAGGCTTCGCTCTTTTTGTATCTTCTTTAACAAATCCAACACTTGTGCTTGTATGGTCACATCTAAAGCCGTAGTCGGCTCATCAGCGATAAGTAGTTCAGGCTCACACGCTAAAGCCATCGCTATCATAACACGCTGTTTCTGTCCACCAGAGAGCTGATGAGGATACCAGTTGTATCGCTGTTCAGGCTCTTTTAACGCTACCTCTTCAAAAAGCGAAATAACCCGTTCTTTTATCGCTTCATTTTTAAGCCCCAAGTGCAGTCTAATCACCTCTGCCACCTGCTCACCAATGGTCATAACAGGATTAAGTGCCGTCATAGGCTCTTGAAAAATCATCGCAATCGATTTACCACGCACCTTCTGCATCTCAAACTCAGAGATACTAAAGAGCGAATCACCATTTAACTCTATGTCTCCTGAACTCACCGACAACGCATCAGGAAGCAGTCGCATAATGGCTAAAGAGGTTAGGGACTTACCAGAACCTGACTCACCTACTAGGGCGAAGATTTCGCCTGTATGAATTTCAAAACTTACAGACTTTAAAAGCTCTTCTCTGTTTACTTTTAAGCTTAGGTTTTTTACGTTTAAAATGTACATTTCTTATTCCTTTTCTAACCCTAACTCTATCTCTTCAATAGTAGGCAAACTTGATTTCAACTCATCAGGAAGCAGATGGGTAAGTTGATACTCTGAAACCCCCATAGGCTTATGAATATCACTAAGTGAATACTCCACAAGCATCTTATCTTTGCCTTTGCAAAGCAGTATTCCAATGGTCGGTTCATCTCGGTCACTCTTTATCTGCATATCAACAGCTTTGATATAAAAGTTTAGTTTTCCTGCAAACTCTGGTTGGAAATCTACAGTTTTTAACTCAACCACTACATAACAGTGCATCTGTGTGTGATAAAAAAGCAGGTCAATATAGAAATCATGCTCTCCAACTTGGATATGTTTTTGTCTACCTATAAACGCAAAACCTGAACCAAGTTCTAAAAGAAAATCCGTTACATTATCTATAAGTGCTTGTTCTAATTCTCTCTCTTTAAAGTTCTCAGTCATGGTTAAAAAGTCAAAGTTGTAAGGATCTTTTATAAGTTCATTGGCTAGGTCTGATTGTGAGCTTGGTAGAGTATTTGAAAAATTGGTAATGGCTTTTCCACTTCGTTCATATAATCTGCTTTCTATTTGATGAACAAGTACACTTCTACTCCATCCATTTTCCATCGTTTTTTGGACATAAAACAATGCCTTAGTTAACTCACTATTTTTTTGAAAAATAGCAATATTATGCCCCCAAGGTATCTGAACCAATTGCGAAACAGCTTGTTTCGCAATTGTATTATCTTCAGAATAGAACAGATACCATTTTCGTATAAGCTCCAAATTTCTTTTTGAAAACCCTTTCATATTAGGAAACTCAAGCATCAAATCTTTGCTCATCTGTTTCAAAAAGCCACTACCCCAACTGGCTGTTTTCTGTTTATCTACAATATCAGCCCCCAACTCCCAATAAAATTCAAGCAATACCGTATTGACTTTTACAGAAGCTTTGATTTGTGCTTGTTGTACTCTCTCTTTTATAGATTTTATAAACTCTTTATACTCTGTGGTTTGTATTGATGACATTAGTTAGACCTTTGTAGCTTTTAAATTCTTTTAACATTTATAAATGTTTTTTGTGATAAGTGTATCGAATTGTCATATAATTTCAATTTGATAAAAAACCTAAAATAAGCTATACTTTTTACAAAATTCCCACCTACTGACAAGACTCCAAGGGAGGCTTTCAAAGTTAACGCTTTGGATAGGTAGAATGGGTCATTTCTCATAGTGATTTATCTCTCTTCCACTTCTCATTACATCAATACCAATTAGATACTGCTCTATTTTTTAGTGTTTCTAGCATCTACAACAACTCCTTTAATTCATCTATTAACTCTTGTTCTGTTGGTAGATAGAGCTGATATTTACTCGCCAATATGGTTTCATTATCTTTAGGAAGAGTGTATTTAACAACGGCATCATTTTTATCTGCACAAAGAAGCACCCCAATGGTAGGATTTTCATGAGGCAACTTCTCAATCCTATCATAAAAGTTCACATACATCTGTAGCTGTCCTACATCTTGGTGGGTCAGTTTATGTGTCTTTATCTCAAATATCACAAAACATTGAAGCAGACGATTGTAAAAGACCAAATCTACAAAGAAATCATCTCCATCCAAATGAATTCTCTGCTGTCTTGATACAAATGAAAAACCATTGCCAAGCTCTAGTAAAAATGATTGCAGGTTTGTAATGATGGCTTGTTCTAAATCTTTTTCATAATAGTTACTCTTCTGTTCAAGTCCTAAAAACTCTAAACACATTGGGTCTTTTATAATCTCATTTGAACTTTGAGGTAATCGTTCTGCTCTAGCTACTGCCAAAACATCTTTTTTATCATTGCTAAGGAGTAATCTTTCAAAAAGTGATGAGTTTATCTGCCGTTCAAGCTCTCTTCCATTCCAATGATTTTTTATGCTTTCTGCTATGTAAAATTCTCTTTTATCTTCATCTTTTATCCGTATAAGGAGTTTATATTGACTCCAGTTCAATTGTGAACGCACTGCGTTCACAATTGGAAAAACCTTGTAAAATTGAAGAAATAAGTAAAGTTGTCGATAGGAGTATCCACTCCCATAAAGAGGTTCTATCTCTTTTGAGAGATTTTTAATAATCTGTTTTCCATACTCTGCTCTATCTTTGCCCTCTTGTTCCTCTTCAAACACTCGCTGACCTATATTCCAATAAAGTCTTACCCTTTGGTTATCTACAGTATGAACAACTTTCTCTTTGGCATTTTCTATTAGCTTTTTTATATCTTCTATGTAGTTTTGGTTTTTTTTGAGTTGCATGGGATTACCTTTGAATATTTTTTATTATATTAACATTTAAAAATAATTTATGTGAGAAGTATGTCAAATTGTCATCTTTTTGATTATCTGAAAATCCGTAGGTCGGGTTGCCCTCATCCCGACAAAAATTGGCATAAATAAATAGCTTATAAAAACAAAACATATAGGCATATAAAGTTTTTATTGAACGATAAAGATAATTGGTAATATAGACAGATGTCGGGATGAGGGCAACCCGAACTACAGGGCGTTTCCATATTTTATCTTTTGTATTCAATTTGACAAATTTTTTTAAATAAGCTATACTTTTTACAAAGTTCCCATCTACTGACAAGACTCCAAGGGAGGCTTCCAAAGTTAACGCTTTGGATAGGTAGAATGGGTCATCTTTCATAGTGATTTACCTCTCTTCTACTTGTCATTACATCAATACTGATTAGATAC
>JAHZJZ010000212.1 GCA_022600655.1 Campylobacterota bacterium
ATAGGTAAAAATTTCACTGCTTCAACTTTTTTCTTAATCTCTTTAGGGTCAATGGTTGGTTTACCTTGTGTGGGTTGCATCATCTGAAATTGAGCTTGTTTTAATGCTCTGTTTATCTCAATAAGCCCATACTCTTCACTACACTGTTTGTCATAGTTCATCATATCTTTTTGAAGTGCATCTAAACCATAGACTTCAAATAAACTCTCTTTTTGAGCCATCATTTTTTGAGCATATTTAGCTCTAGCTATCTTGACTCCCTGTCTAATCTCAGGAGTTAATGCATTTTTATACGCATCTTTATCTGCTTGACTTTGAGCCGTGTCACTGTTAAAAGCCTGTTTAGCAACATCGGTAATATATTTAGTACCAAACAGAAAACTTACCGTATCAAACATACTCATATAGAGACTTCTCTCTTGGGAAGTTTGAGGTTCATTCTGTATCGGATGGCTTAAATGATATTGACACTGCATATCAGACTGAAAAATAAACTCATCAATAAAACTGTTTCTTTTCTCTACACTATTTTTAACTTCAGATAATGGTGTAAGAAATCGAGACTGATTGGTTTGAAACTGCAGACTAGGCAGTGGTTGCTCTTGAACAGTTGTGTTTAAGTTAAGGGCTGGTGATGGATTGGTCGGTACCATACAGGCTGAAAAAAGCAGTACTATAGGTAGCATAAGATAAAAATGTTGAAAACGCATAAACTTCCTCTCTAAGTTTTTCCTATTATATCTAATTATTAAGTAAGAAAAAAATAGAGAAGCGTGTAGAAATTAATCCTTTGAACCGACCAATTTACACTGACCTGTAATTCCACAAAGTGGACAGAAGTTAATCAAACCAGCAACCAGTGGAATCACTCCTAAATAGAACCATGCATTACCACTATACATACCATAACCAATAAGTGCTGCTCCTAAAACTATTCTAAATGGGCGACAGATTTTACTTACTTTCTTTGCATCCATAAATTTTTCCTTTAATTTTTTGTGCTAATTTAACATAATTATACTTCAACATCAGCCAAGGTAAGTGCAAAAAGTACCTCTACCCCACTCTCTGTTAAGACGCTCTTTGCCTCTTGTAGAGTTGTACCTGTGGTTACGATATCGTCTACCAAAATCACTTCTATGTTTGGTACTCCCTTATAAACAAACTCTCTAGGGTTTTCCAAACGAAACTGTAGAGATTTTCCTGAGTAGTTTACTCTGCTCTTAGCCATTAGTTTAGCGTGAAGTATGTTCACATTTTTAACGCTCATCGCATCTGTTAAGAGTGCTACATGGCTGTACCCACTCCTAATATTTTCATCAATACCAATAACATAAATCTCTCGACTATCTTCCTGCATAAACTTTTTTATAAAAGGGGTAAAAGAGAGTTTGGCTAATGCCTTATAGACAGAAAAACCTTGAGCTGTATGTTTGGTAAGTAGAAGGTCTTCGATATTTTGATATTTAAAAAAGCTGTAAACCTCTAAAGAGCCAAATGTTCTTTTAGATACAGAGGGTTTAAGAAGTTTGTCACTACATGCTTTACAAAAGGTATTGATACCTAACTTATGACAACTTAAGCATCGCATGGTTTATAAAATGTCTCGTATCACAATCGCATAATGAAGTACTAAAAAGTTTAAAATAAAAATGGTCATTGAAGCACCCCTAGAGAAAAAGTTCTGTAGAGCCGTTCTCTCTTTACCGTTAGTGATAAAAGCTATCACCGTATGTACAACGGTAACAACTGTCAAAATCAAAACCATCCAAAGTTTTGTACGCAGTGAATCAATCACCTCATTATGTATATCAGAAAAAAGTATCGTAATTAGTCCGTTATTGGTAATCATCAAAATACCAGTAACCAACAAAAGAATCAAAGCCCCAATCTCAAAATAACCAAAGATAGGTCCTATCCTAGGGTAAACTGCTTTTTGGTCCTCTTTATTTGTAAGTGAAACACCCAATACAAACATAAACACAGACCCCCCAATCCATGAAACTGCCGCAATGATGTGTAAATGTATCTCCCAACCCAAATTAAATCCTCTTTGTAATATTAGGATGTATTATAGCAGAAGATAGGCTGATTAAAATGATTGGTATCAAGAAAGTTTTATTAACACACTTTGTACAATAATTTATCTAAGCTATAATTACTCGCTCCACTTCGTTTCTCCTGAGGTGTGATGCATAGGTAATATCAACTAAAGTCAAAGCTCCAATATTAATATCTTTTTGATATAATTTACCAAAAAGGAGTCAACATGCAGACACTTAAAATCGAAGTTAGCAATAGCATATACGAACATATACTATTTTTTTTACAAAGTTTGCCAAAAAATCTTATCAATATATCGCATGAAACAAAACCAACTATTTATAAAAATAAATCAGTTGAAAATAGAAGTCAAAGGGGAGTTTTCCAAAGTTATGCAGACCCTGAAAAACAACTTTTGGAGAGTGTAGCATGGAAAAATCATGTATTGGAAAAGTATAAAAGAAACATGAATGATTAGAGTTGATGCAAACTATATTATTCGATATTTTATTAATGATAATCAGAAGATGGCAGAGATAGCAGAAGAGACCTTGATGTATGAAAATCTATTTATCTCTCATGAAGTTTTAGCTGAAGTCATTTATGTTCTAAGTGGAATATATGATATTCCAAAGAAAGAAATCTCTTTGAAATTAATAACTTTGCTTAGTCAAAAAAATGTTAACTCTTTGGATGGTGTTGCAATAGAGGCATTAAGAATGGCTATATTCGCATTAATGGTGGAAAA
>JAHZJZ010000213.1 GCA_022600655.1 Campylobacterota bacterium
AGAGAAAAACAGATAGCCCTTAAACTGCTTGGACTCTATATGGATAGAGTAGAAGAGGAGACAGGAAAAAACTCTCACGATTTAACCCTGCTTATGGATGAGACAATTAGTTTAGCTAAAGCTGACCTTACTTCTGAGATGGTCTATGAGTTTACAGAGCTTCAAGGACTTATGGGGTACTACTACGCTAAGGCTTTGGGTAAAGATGCATTGGTATCAAATGCCATTAAAGAGCAGTACTTTCCATTAGGTGAGGGAGCTGAACTTCCATCATCTACCTTCTCAGCAATAGTATCGATGGCGATTAAGTTAGATACCCTAATAGGTCTTTTCTCAGTAGGAAAAATTCCAACAGGTTCAAAAGACCCATTTGCCTTGCGTCGTGCTGTTAATGGTATCGTAAGAATGGTAACAACTTATGACTTGGCATTCGATATTGATGAAATTATCGCACTGCTTAATGAACTCTATGCTGAGTATGACACAAATCAACTGCTAGAGTTTATTATTGAGAGAATCAATAAGTCTTTAGATGCTAACCCATCAGTTATCGCTGCTGTATTACAGTCTGGAGAGAAAGATATTAATGAGATAGCTAAAAAAGTAGCAGCACTCAATACAATTGTTTCCCAAGAGAGTTTTAAAGAGCAGTTCTCAACTTTTAAAAGGGTAGCCAATATCTCAAAAGAGGTTAATCTTGATGATGAGCTAACTGTAGATGCTTCACTTTTCGCTGAGCCAATCGAGGGTGAGCTTTATAGCGACTATAGATCAACTATGGATAAAGTGTATGAGAGTTACGAAGAGAAGCTAACAGCTATGTTTGCACTTAAGCCAAAACTAGATAAGTATTTTGATGATGTCATGGTTAATGCTGAAGATGAAGCAATTAAAAACAATCGTAAAAATACCGTGGCTTCTATCTATAAATCGTTTAGAGAGATTGCTGATATTAAAGAGATTTCAATTTAAGTTGAAGTTTTATCGAGTTTACATTGAGCTAACGAATGTCTGTGGACTTCGTTGCTCATTCTGCCCAACCAAAAACCTGCCAAACACCACTATGGATTTAGAGTTCTTTGAATCCATAGTCAAACAAGCCAAAACTTTTACCAATGAGATAGCCTGTCATGTCGTTGGTGACCCTCTAACACTTTCAAATTTAAATGACTATTTAGATATTATTTATCGTTATAAAATGAAAGCCATGCTAACTACCAGTGGTTACTTTATGAAAAAGCATAGTTATGAGACTCTATTTCATCCAGCTGTTAAACAGATAAATATCTCACTTAATGCCTTTAATAAAAATGATACCTCTATAACTTTTGAGCAGTATATGAAACCTATTTTAGAGTTGTGTCAAGAGAAAGTGAAACAAGAAAAAGAGCTATTTATAAACTTGCGTATGTGGAACCTAGATGAAGCGATGAGTGAAAAGAGTTTTAACCGTGAGCTTTTTGAAAAACTCTCTACAACCTTTGGTGTAGACTTGAACTTGGAAGAGCTAAACCCAAAAGAGAAAAAAAGCATTCGTTTAGATAATAAAGTACTGCTACATTTTGACAACTACTTTGAATGGCCCTCATTGAACAATCCACTCTATGGTCATGGAACCTGTCAAGGGTTAAGTTCGCATATTGGAGTCTTGGCAAATGGTACAGTTGTACCTTGTTGTTTAGATAGTGAAGCCGTTATAAAACTGGGTAATTTACATGAGAAATCATTAGAAGCAATAGTTAAGGGGAGTAGGGCAACAGCTATAAGAGATGGATTCGCTAAAGGAAAATGTAGTGAAGAGTTGTGTTTAAAATGTTCTTATAAAGATAGGTTTAACGAGTTTATAAATTAAGCCTAAAAGGCTATTTAGATAAAATACTTTTCAAATAACAGTTTTTTTCTGTCTCTTTAACTATAGTGATATAAACGACCTCAAAGATAGACTAAAACCAATGGGAGATACTATAGATGGCACAAAGTGAAAATCAAAAGAAACTATTAAAAATATTAAACGAGATATTTCAACTTGACCAAAGTGATTTAGACTTTGGTATCTACCGTATTATGAATACTAAGAGCCAAGAGATAAATGAGTTCTTAGATAATGACCTAATATCGAGTGTCTCAAAGGCTTTTAGTGCAAATGATAACAACTCTGTACAAAAAGAGTTAGATGAAGCAATACAACAAGCACAATCACTTGGAGCAGACCCCGAAACACTTCCAAAAGTTATAGCACTTAGAGAACAACTCTCAACAACTTCATCTTCTTCAAAGCTTAAAAATGATGTCTTTTCTCATTTGGCGAACTTCTTTAAACGCTACTATAAAGATGGCGACTTTGTAAGCCTTAGACGATACAAAAAAGATACCTATGCAATACCTTACGAGGGAGAAGAGGTAAAACTACACTGGGCAAACAGCGACCAATACTACATAAAAAGTGGAGAGTACTTTAGAGATTATACCTTTGTTGTAAATAACAAAACCATACATCTAAAACTTAGTGATGCCCAAACAGAACAAAACAATAACAAAGCCACAAGTGATAAAGAGAGAAGATTTGTAATTTTAGAGAGTAATCCTTGTGAAGTGATAGATGGGGAACTATACATAAACTTTGAGTATAAAGCCATAGGTAAAGAGAAGCAAGATAAATTAAATGAAAAAGCCGTAGTAAAAAGTTTAGAATTTCTTGGAAACGGAGGCTTTAGCCCCGAAAAAAGCGAGGCTAAAGCCTCCGTTTCCGAATTTATTTCTGCTCTTAACACTTTAGCACCAACCGAAAAAAATAAAAACAGAACCCTATTTGAAAAGCACTTAAAAAGCTACACAAGTAGAAACTCTTTTGACTACTTTATACACAAAGATTTAGGTGGTTTTTTGAGCCGTGAGCTAGACTTTTATATTAAAAATGAGATGTTGTTTTTAGATGATATTATGGATAGTCCTATTAAGTATGAAGAGGTGATGGGTAAGATTAAAATTTTTAAAGAGGTATCTCAAAAAATAATCTCTTTTCTAACTCAACTTGAAGAGTTACAAAAGAGGTTATGGGAGAAGAAAAAGTTTGTGATAG
>JAHZJZ010000214.1 GCA_022600655.1 Campylobacterota bacterium
ATCTCTCTGGATCAAAACTGATTCCGTGATCAATCATGTACTGAAAAAAGCAAGAAAAATCAACATACATAAAAGCACTATCATTAACAATAACAATATAATTATTCTATTATGAAGTCCAATAAAATAAATATCTCTAGTGAGATTAAGAAAAAATTAAAATACCTTAGAAAAGATAAGTTATATGATTATTCTCTATTTGAGGAGTTGGTAGATGAGAATGCCATTGCCTTTAGAAAAGCAATCTCTCGTTTATCAAAAGAGGGGATGCTTGTAAAAGTCGGTAATGGTAAATTTTATAAAAGAGGGGATAGAGAGGAGATTCTTATTGAAGAACCTCTTCGCATTAAAGCTCGGAAAGTATCATGGTTAAAAAGAGGATCTGTCTCTGTTTCTTATTTAAAATCTGTTCTCTCTTCAAACCTTTTTTGGTCTAATCCTAAAGGGAGTATCGGAGTAGAGAATATTATTATTGCAATTATTGAAAATAATGCTCTCTCTGATTTGGATTTTGCACGATTTAGTTTTGGAGATAATAAGGTTATAGAGGTCTTTTTAAAGCATTTTAATATTCATAGTCGTCCACTTATACGAGATGTTTTATATGTTTAATCTTGAACAACTTAAAAAGGCAATGCCCACTCAAACGTATGAACTCTTTGTTGAGGGATTTTCTGAGTTGGAAGAGATTTCAAAATGGACGCTGGTTGGTGGTACGGCTCTCTCCATTCATTATCATCATCGACTCTCAGAAGATTTAGATTTCTTTATTCATCATAGCACTTTAGAGCAGTCACGAAAACGTATTTTTATGATGATGCAGCAGTTAGAGAATAATGGCTTTGATGTGGTTAAAGTTAAAGAGGATGAGCGAAACCTTGACTTTGAGATATTTGGGGTTAAAGTTACTTTCTTTGCTTCTGGTATAGACTCTTTAAAAGAGAAGAGTCAAAACTATAAACAGATTGAAGTGGCAAGTGTTGAGACCATTATTGCTATGAAAATGGATGCTATTATTAATTATCGTACTAAGAGTAGAGATTTTTTTGATATTTATACCATTGCAAAAGAGAGAGATATTACATTTTTTAGTATGCTCGATAGATATAATCTTTATACTCAAACCAAAACAAAAGAGAGTGAACTACTACATCGTCTTTTAGTGAGAGAGTTAGATGGTGATGATGAAGGACTCTCTGAAATGAAACCTAAAAAAAAGATGAGTTTTGGTCAATTAAGATCATGGGTTAAAGAGGAGGTAAAAGCTAATGGTGTGGAGGAGACAAAAATAATTAATAGCATATTGTCAAAATCTTCGTCAATTACTCAATATGCTTCAAGGTATTTTGGGTTTGAGCGAATGTCTTTGCTTCAAAAGTTAGCGAGTATTTATGAACCTAAAATGGTCTTAACTGCATTAAAAGAGGCTTCTTTTGATATTGGTTATAAATCTATTGCAGGTAAAAATATTTTAGATTACTATGTAGAAGATAAGGAGATGTTTGAATCACTTCTTTTTTATGCTCATATGGTTCCTGATGAGTGGTTAAACAGTAGACTTTATCGTTCTAAAGGGATGCTGCCTTTGATATTATTAGAGAACAGTCTGATTACTTCGATTCAAAATGAGAGTAGTCAAGAGAGACTAGAAAAAGTGGCACAAATACGAGAGGTTGAGTTTGATATTTTTATGGATAGATTAAAGATAAAAACAGAGTATCTAAAAAAACGTTACCTTTAACTCTACTCCCCCAACCCATAATAAATCTCTTTACGCTTCAACTCCTCTTTAAAAAGTTTAAAACTTTTTTTAGCCAATGCTTTATCTTCTGAAGCAACAGAAATAATGGTTTTCCATCCATCACTATAGAACTTTGGAAGAGATGAGAACTCAACCTCTTTTGGCATCTGTTTCATTACCTCTATGAGTTCACTCTCTCTACAAAGAGCTGTTAAAGTGTATCTATAAATCTCTTTTTTATTTGCAAAAAATGTCTCTAAAATATGCTCTACCATAGGGTGACTCATCGATGGGAAACCAGGCATAAAAAAGTATCGGTCATCTAGGTAGAAACCTGGCATTTTATTGACAGCATTTTCTAGTAGTTTAGCATGTTTGGGGAGTTGACCTATCTCCATGGCATAGGCTGGAACCTCTTCACCCTCAAATCGTTTTTCTATAATGGTCGTAGCCTCTTTATGCTGATATAGATTTCCATTTTTTAGAGCAATGGCAGCTGATTTTCTAGTATGGTCATCAGGAGTTGAACCGATACCTCCAAAGCTAAAGAGAACTGCATTGGGCTGAGAATCAATAAACTTTAGCGTTTGAACGATAAGTGCGGGGTCATCTTCGATAACAAAAGAGCCTGAGAGTTTGTGTCCATACTGGTTAAGGATGGAACTTACAAAATCAAAGTGTTTGTCTTGCCGTCTCTGATTGAGGATTTCCGTACCGATAATGAGTATAAAAAAATTTGGTGTAAACATTAGCTATTTATCTCTTTTAATTTGGTTAGAAACTCAGCTGACTCAAGTGATATGAGGGTATCAAAGTTTGATTGTATGTTTAGAAGAGCTTTGTTATCTTGTTGTAATGCCATCATTTTAAGCAGGGTTTTTAAGTGTTCCCCCTCTGCTTTGGCGATATCTCTAGTGATTTCAATACGATTTTCATCTAAAAAATTAAGAGCATAAGGGTCATGTCTAGAGTGACCACCATGGGTTGTCGCTTGTGAAGAGGCTTCTATAAACAGTATGCTACTTATCTGTGCCGATGCTTCTATGGTTGAGATAATAGGTTTATTACGGTGACCACCTCTTACACTTCGGTCATAGTGTCTGTGGTAATCTTTTGCTCCCACCACTTTCGGTTTAATGGTTCCAGCTGGTGCTACCAAGATTAGTAGGGGAAGGAGTAGTAGTGACTTTTTCATAAAAGATACTTCCTTTTCGTTTTTTTATTTATTATAGTACAATTATAGAAAATATACAAAAAAGTTAAGAATTACTTCTTTATGAAAAAAGATGAAAAGTACTAAAATAATCG
>JAHZJZ010000215.1 GCA_022600655.1 Campylobacterota bacterium
ACTCTATTTTGATATTATTTATATAAATTAATATAAGAGAAATAAATATGTCAAACAATAGCTCATCTACCCCATGCTTTCTTAACTTTATTGTTATTGCCCTACTTCCTACGCTCTTCTTTGCTAGTATTGTCATGGGATACCTAGGTATAGTTAATCTTAAGGTTGATATGTACACGGTAGTTATTATAGGTTTTATCTATCTTACCTATCTGCTTTTTATTCAGCACAATGCTAACTATGTCATCTGTAGTATGCGTAAAAACTATCATGACCTACAACAAGGAATTCAGCGAAGTATCCAAAGTAACTCCTTAACCATTGGAGAGAAGACCAAATCGACCATCAATGTTTCTCAATATATTACCGAGTACTATAAGACCTTTAGAAATGACAACTTTGCCTCTGTTGCCCCCTCTTTCTTTCCTATGTTAGGTATCTTAGGAACGTTTACAGCCATTGCTATCTCTATGCCAGATTTTACCAGTCAAAACTCTGATGCCCTTGATAGTGAAATTTCTCTACTATTAAGTGGTATTGGTACAGCTTTTTACGCCTCTATTTATGGTATTTTTCTCTCTATATTATGGAACTACTTTGAAAAAAGAGGTCTCTCAAAGGCTGATCAAGATAGCCATAACCTAGAGAGTACCTATAGTGAGTTTATATGGAGTGATAGTGAACTTAAAAAACATGAGCATATGCAACACCTTATGCGAGATGAGAAACTCATTCAAGGACTCAAAGAGACCTTTAACCTTGAGTTTATACAGACACTCAATGAGAAGCACTTAGAAAATTTTCAAAAAATCATTAATGAGACCAATAAAAACTTTACAACCGTAACCAATCATATGAAACTGGTCTCCACTGACCTTAAAGAGACCATCGCTCAAATTCATCAATCACAGGATGCCATAGAAGCCAATGCCAGTATGGAGAGAAATCTTAAACAGTTTACACAAACTACCCAAAAGCTTCACAGCTCCATAGATAAGTTTGATGCGACGCTTGAAAACTCTTTAAATATCACTTTCCATAAAATGGACCATGAGTTGGGTGATATTATTCTGAAACTAGGTAACTTTGCTAGTAGTATCAGTGAGCAGAACCGAGTACTACAAGATACCATTACCCAGTACCATTTTGAAATTTCAGATAAGTTAGTGAACCGATAATGTTTCAAAAAGGAAAAAATCAAGAAGAGAGAACCAACTTTTGGATCTCTTATGCCGACCTCATGGCGGGTCTTCTTTTTGTCTTTATACTGCTTATTGGTGCGATTATTGTCAAATCGAGTATTATTAAGAACTCACTAAAAGAGAAAGAGTCAACCCTTGAAGTGCAGTCACAAACACTGAAACATCAACAAGAGGCACTTAAAGAGCAGTCTGAAGATTTAGAGGTACAGTCAGAGACCATTGATATTAAAGATGATGAGATTACCAAACTCCGTAATCTTTTAGCTAAACGAGAGCAATCATTAGAAGAGAGTCAACAGACACTTGTTTTAACCAAAGAGAGTTTAGAGCTAAAATCTAATGAGATTGACAAGCTAAACCAACTACTTCTATCACAAAATACACAGATAGATGACTACTCTAACCATATTATTTTACTACAAGACCTTAGCAAAGAGCAAAACCTAAGCCAACAAAAACAGAAACTTGCTTTAGATGACTATAAAGAGCGTGTACTTCTACTCTCAAATGAGGTCAATAAGAAAAATGAACAGCTAAAACTTGATGATAAAAAACTATTAGAACTTCTACAAGCTGTTGACAACAAACAGACCCAATATGATAAACTACTACAAAAACTCCAAGCACAAAAAGCACAAATAAAATCGCTAACAGGTATAAAACTTAAAGTCATAGCAGAACTCAAGTCAGCCTTAGGTAAAAAGATAAATATTGACAAAGAGAGTGGTTCACTACGTCTCTCATCAAATATCTTGTTCGATAAGGGTTCAGCTATCCTCAAAGAGGAGGCAAAAGGAGAACTCAAATCTAACTTTATTGATTACGTAAACACCCTTATAACCAACAAAAACATCTATAATCATTTAGATAAAATCATCATTGAGGGTCATACCGATAGCGATGGTGGCTACCTCTATAACTTAGAACTCTCTCAAAAAAGAGCCTATGCTGTTATGAACTATCTCTTAACACTTAAGTATATTAAACAGAATAATATTACCAATAAGTTGGTCGCAAGTGGACGCTCTTACCTTGATACTATTGAGAGGGATGGTGTTGAAGATAAAGATGCCAGTCGTAGAATCGAAGTCAAATTTAGACTAAAAAATGAAGATGCCATGTATGAGATAGAGAGGATTTTAGATGCAGATTGATTTTGTTCCCCATAAGATTCGAGCTTCTAAAGCTTATATTGCCAAACTCATAGAGGAAGAGCAACAGCCCAGACCGATAAAGAAAAAAGAGAAACCTCTCTCTTTTTTTCAGAAACTTGTTAAAGTACTTTTCAAGTAACTACAATTGATATCTTGGAATCAGAGACTTGAGTCTAATGCCAATGAATTAGCGAGGCTAAAGCCATCGGTTCCTTATATGCAATCTGCATACTTGGAATCGGCGTGTTTACACCCGAACTATTTGCTCTAACCCTTCCAATCCACCTAGAGCAATACCCTCACCTATACGCTCATCAATCTCATAGTCTCTAGGATTAATCCTTACCACAAAGCCATCAAGTTCTCTAGCCGTACTCTCACTCTCATAACGAACCGTAGGAATATGCCTTCCTGCTCCTATCTCTATAATGGCTAATTTATAGTTATTTTCATAAACATCAGCCTTAAAGTCCTCTAGTCTTCTGGCTTGGTCATCACTCAAACTGCTATCCCAACCCCAGTCACCAAACATCAAAATATTGGGTCTAGCCACCTCTCCACAACTTGGACATTTGGGAATGGTTAAGGCATCAAACTTTTTCAAATCAACTTTAACTTCAATATCATCAGCACTATAGACAAGTTGAGGACAACGGGTACATTGAAAATGGTGAATGGTTCCATGACACTCATGAATCTTATCACTATCAAATCCAGCTTTTTGAAACTGACCATCGACATTTGAAGTAAAGATAAAATAATCTTTTTTACCCTCAACCAACTCTTTTAACATACCAAAACCATCATGAGGAACGGTTTGACGATACAGGTTCAACCTATGCCCATAAAATGCCCAAGCCAAATGAGGGTTTTCCAAAAACCACTTTGGGTTTGCCATATCGACAAAGCTGTATCCTAAATTCTTTATCACAGGGTAGGCATTCCAAAACCCCTCATTACCTCTAAAATCAGGCAGACCACTATCAACCCCCATCCCTGCCCCAGCTGTAATATATATTGCATCTGCCTCTTCTATATAGGCTCTTGCTTTTTCTATATCATTCATAATCTTAATACTCCAACTTTGATTGTAATCGCTCTAAAAAGAGTTCAAAATTCTCAAGTCTGTACTCACCCACTCTCTGCTTAACACCCCACATCGGTTCAGGAAAATAACTATCATTTTTAAACCGTGCCATAATATGCCAATGCAGATGAGGAACATAGTTCCCAAAACTAGCTATGTTTATCTTTTCTGGTTCAAAAAAAGCTATCATCTCTTTTTCTATAACATCCAAAGCTCTTAAAATCTCTAGTTTCACTTCATTGGGTGCATCAGAGAACTCTTTGTAGGGTTCTTGGGTAAAGATTTTAAGCCATGGGATTTCAGATGGTTCTGTTTCTATTTTTATGAGGTTGTTTTGGTAGGCTGGTTGCATTGTTTTCCTTTAAAACAAAGTTTATTTATACTTATCTATCTATCCATTTAAATATCTCTAAGATTAAAATTCTTTCGGTTTCAATTTTGTAGATGATGGTATAACCTTGGTAAACTAGGTCTCGATAGGCTTTGTCATCAAAGTAGTATGAGGGTCTACAGATAAATGGTGAGTCAATAAGGCTATTAATCTTTCTATTCAACTCTTTTTCAAATTTTTTTGATGCCGATGGTTTATCCTTTTTAATATGGTTGAGTATATCCATTAAAGCAAAAATATATTTTGGCTTTTTTTCAATAATCATCGCTCAATACCAATCTCTTCTTTAAAAAATTTGTTCATGAGTTTATTATACTCTTCTTCAGAGATACCATCTTCTTTTTCAGCCAAATAGACACGTCTTCTAACCTCTTCAATACTACTACAAGTCAGATGCTTTGGTAATTCATCATGCACTATTTTAACTTTATTGTCATTTATAAAACTATCTATAAGAGCTTTAAAATGAGGGAAGAAACTCTCTTCAATCTGTAAATTCATAGTTTGCACTTTTGACTCCTTTTATTTCTTGTTGGCTCAATTATAACACAACAAATTTATAAATCAAAAAGTGTAGTGAAGAGTCCATCAAAAAATTTTAAACAATAACTAAACCAACCAAAAACTAACAACAAC
>JAHZJZ010000216.1 GCA_022600655.1 Campylobacterota bacterium
CTCCGATTCCAAATGAGTTTGGAAAGAAGTCTACTCCTCCATCTCATAAATAAATATCCCCGACGGAGCTTTAAGCTGAAAAATCTCTCGCTCTAAAAACCACTCTTTGGTATTGATGACATTGACTTGGTTACTGTCATTAACTGACACATAAAGATAATCATCCAGTTTTGACCAACGTACATGAAGAACTTTTCCTGTAAATTTAAAAGTTTTCATAATTTCCAATGTTTTAGTATCTATAATCTGAATAGTCGGAAAATCTTTACCTGAATAGGTCACAGCCAAGTACTTCTCGTCAGGACTCAATGCTGTAAATACAGGTAGACCTTGTGTCTCGATACTTTTAATAAACTTGAATGCTTTATCATAGACCATTACTTTGTTATCACCCACAGCTGGTATGAATGTTCGCTCTTCACTGAGAGACCAAAAACCAAAATGAGGAACTTTAAGCACAGGTTTGTTGTTTTTAGCTGTAACTTTAATCTCTGAAAACTCCATCTTATCTAGGTCTATGACACCAAAGGCTTTGGTTAGGAAAAACCCTACAATATAAATGTTATCTTGTATCATCGCATCAAAAGGCATCTCGCCTACTTTGAACTCTTTGAACGTTTTGAACTTTGGCAAACCTTTACCAGCGTTTTCATTTTTAAGTACAGTTACCTTGTCACTGTCCATCTGAGCAAAAATAAGATAATCTTTATAGATTTTAATCCCTACATTTTTAGAACCTGTTTTGATTTTATCAATGGGTTTAAGGTCACGTGTTAATATATCTACTGATTTGTCATCATAGTTTGCAACGGCTACGTAATCTTCACCTATCACAAAACCTATGGCACTTTTAGAAGTTTTATACTCTTGCAGTTTTTTCTCTGTCACAGGGTCAAAGTGTACCACATAGCCATCACGGCTAATCAGGTAACCATCTTTACCATCAAACTTAATGATTCCATGATTCATATTGTGCATATCTTTCATGTGTGACTTGGTTAAGCCTTTATGAATAACAGCAACCGATTCACTCTCTCGTTCAACCACAAAAATTTTCTCTTGCGCCGTTGGGGTTCCCGCAAACAGTAGTGAGCCTAGTAACAACATAGATAGTATTGATTTCATTTCTCATCCTTTGTTGCTATTGTACTATGATGAGTGGGCTTGGAGGGTTGACCTATATCAATTTGAGCCCCACTCTCACCTTCCTCTTTTGGCTCAAAATGATGTTCTATATAATACTATCTAAACATCACTCACTTCTGCAATGCATAAAACCTCTTCCTCTCCTTAGAAGAAGGCATATCCAAAAGTTTCCGATACTTCGTAATGGTTCGTCGTACCATACTAATGTCATAGCGTTTCATCACCAAATCAACCAAGTTTTGGTCAGTCAATGGCTTCTCATGTGACTCATTCTCAACCAATCCAGAGATAAAATTTTTAATCTCAGCTGATGATAAATCTTTTGAGACAGCATTGGTAAAAAAGGAACGCAGAGCAAAGGTTCCTCTCTCACATTTAATGTATTTATTTGAGACAGCACGGCTAATGGTGGACTCTTCAAATCCTACTATATTGGCTATCTCCGACATGGTCAAAGGTTTAAGTTCATGTCCTAAGAAAAATCCTATCTGCTTTTCGACAATTAACAACACCAATTTATAAAGCGTTGATTTACGAAGTTCTAATAGACTGGTTAAGTCTCTTGCCTCTTTGAGTTTGGCTTTAAGCTCATCATTTTTTGAGTTAAATGGGTCTTTAACCACAATATCAGGATAGTAGTCGCTGTTAATACGAAGGTGAATGTCATCATCAATATCAACAAAAAAGTCAGGAATAATATAAGGCTCCTCTTCAAGGTACTCAATAGCTGGAGGATTATTGAACCCTTTAATAAGGTGTGCTGCCTCTTCAAAATGGTGGTGTTTTGCATATTTATCCATTTTAGTCAAATTATCTATAAGGGTTTGGGTAAAGGTGTAGAGTGAATCCGATATTTTTAAAACATCCAGTTGAAAAGAGAAGGACTCTTGTAGATTAATAGCCCCTACACCCACAGGTTCAAGGTAAGAAAATCGTTTGCGTACACTCTCTACAAAATCATCAGTGGTGTTACATGTGATGGCTATTTTGCTAATGTCCCCTTCAAAAAAACCCTCTTTCGTAATATCAAAAAGAATCTCATGAGCAATCTTCTGAGAGATAGGCGTAGGAAAAAGTTTCTCATCTATCTGCTCTTCTAAAATATCATGCAAAGAGGCTTTATAAAAATTCATATTTTCAATAAAATTACGCCTATCATCACCATCACTACTGGATGAGCCAGAGGAGTAACTTGATTCAAAAGATGATTGGTACTCTAAAAAAGGGTTATCAAAAGAGTGTTCTTTTAGGAGCGTGTCGAGTTCTTGTATGGGAGCTTGAAGTAGAGGTAACCATAACTTCAATGAGAGTTGTAGTGATTGTTTCTGTTTAAATTGTAAATTTATATGGTTTGCCATACTATTATCTTGCCCAAACTTTTAGAAGTTTGGGAGTTTTAATTGCCTAATATTAGGACAATTAATACTTAAGTCTTACCAAACCATTTGGTTTTGCAATCTTCATCTGACAAGAGAGTCTAGAGTTTGGTGTACAGGTTCCATAACAAATCTCTTTCATGACTTTTATCTCTTTGTCTGTTTTAGGTGATAAAAACTCCATTCCAGCTTCAACCTCAACCACACAAGTACCACACTCACCATCTCTACAGCCAAATGGCAGTGCTGAACCACTCGCTTCTACGATATCTTGGATAGTACTACCCTCTTTTACATTAATTGCTAAAAAATCGTTTACGATTTCTACTCTTGTTGTCATTTTCTTTTCTCCTTATCTATTAAATATATTCTCCTTTGAAAGGAACTAAGTTCCTTTCAAATTCCTCTCACTAAAGCTTCACCTATCGGCTCAGAAATTTACTTTAGTTGTAAAACGGTTTGATGATTACATCACCCTTAACCAATGTTTGGCACGCTATTCTCACCTTTGGGCTAACCGTAAACTGTTGGCAGTACTCTGCATCTTTAGGCTTAAGCACCCCTAACTCAATCAACTTATCAAGCTCTTTGTCCTCAATGTAGTTGGTTGGCTCTGCGTCTGCAATATTCTCATATTTAATCAGACAAGAACCACACTCACCATCTTGACACTCAAAATTGATAGGGATACCGTTCTCTTTTGCTAATCTGATAATTGGTTCACCTATTGCAGCATGATAAAGACCATCTTTTGCCTTATCAAAACCGATAAAAATTACTTTTGCCATTCATTTCTCCTTTTATATTGAAATGGGTCTTCTGACCCTTTTTTATTTATTAAATCTGAGCTTCTCGCTCTTCTCGCTCTTTTTGCATCTTTTCTCGGTGAGCTTTCATAAATGCAATCTCTTCAGCCATCTCATCAACATAATCCTCCATCGCTTCAAGCTCATGCTCTCTACAACCTACAGAGTCTATGGGCATATCCGTTCCAAAAAAATGCACCTCATAGACACGAATTACTTGTAAAAACTCACCCATGGTTTTGATGTACCCAATCGACCCCTTAGGCATCATCAATGTTCCTATGTTACTATGAGGGTAGGTTCCATCATTGACAATATCTTCAAGCAGTTTAACCTTCTGTCCAGCATGAAACTTTGCTTCCTCTTCATCACGACCCGAACGACCCGCCGTTACATTATCGTATAATTTTACATTGGGGTCAACAAGCACAACTTCCTCCTTGGGTAGGCTCAGGAGTACAACTGGCACAACCCGTTAACTTACCATTTTCAAACATGCCCCAAACATCAGCAGCACTTGGTGCATGACCATTTTTAAAGTCACCATAAACTCTTAAGAGTGAAAACTTTAAAAAGTCCATCAGTCGCTCTTCATCCTGTTCAATATTTTTCATACCTGTGCGAATCAATGTTCCATACTCTTTCATAATGTGAAATCGTTTAACATTCACCAGATGCTCATCATACTCAATTCCAAAAAAATCAAAATAATCCTCCGTATCGGTCAAAGCATAAAACTCTTCTATTGATGGGGCTTCTACTATCTGCATAATCTATTCCTTTTAGCTACTTGGTGTATCAATATGTGTTGTCACTATGTTATTTGATACATTTGGTATTTTTTTATCTATCTGTGTAGTTAAAGCATCTACATCGGTTTCACCTGTCCTAATACGCTCAACACCTAAAACAGAAGTCCACCACATTTTCCCAGCTCCACGCCCTAAATCTTGACAATTAGCACGAATACACTCTTTAGCCAATTTTAGAGTTTGCTCATTAGAGACAACAATTTCAACTTTTACTTTTTCAACCAAATCAGTTAAAATATCATCAGCCTCTTTAAGTCCATAAGAGCCTTTACCAATAACATTATTAACCGTCACACCCTCTATATTCTCTTTAAACAAATCTTCTAAAACATCTTTTAAATCATACTGATTAAATACTGCAATTAACATATACATTTTAAGCTCCTAACTCATCTTTTAAAACCGTTATCCAGTTCTCTATTCTGGCTTGGGTTTTATCGGCTTCATTATGTTCATCAATTCCTAATCCACACAGTTTTCCATCTATCTCAGCTAAAGAGAACTCATAACTGTAATCCTCTTTAGGAACAAAACCTATCGCTTCAGCACCCACTTTGGTAAAGGTATTGTGGAGTTTTCCCAAAGCACTACAAAAATGTTCTCCATGCTTTTTAGCATCACCTGCACCAAAGAAAGCCACCTTTTTACCAGAGAAATCAGCATCCTCTTCTATCTCTAATATTGGGTCAACCCACTCATAGTGTGTATCACCCTGTCCCCAAGTTGAGCTACCTATAAAGAGTACATCAAACTCATCAAACTGCTCAATGTCATCGTAGTCATCTTCCATAAAGACAACACTCTCTTCCTCTATATCAAACGCTTCGACTAGTGCATCGGTGACTATTTTTGTGGTTCCCCCAGCACTGGCGTAAAAAATTCCTATATTTGCCATTGTTAACTCCTACGCCACTTCAGCATATTTGTCATAAAGGGTAATGGCATTTGCCAACATCTTCTCACCCTCTTCAACCAATTTATCATAGGTTCTAAACGAATATCGGTGTGCATCTTTAAAAAACTTATTGACAATAACAATCTTATCTGCAATCACCACAGCCCGTCCAAACCCCTCATGACTCATCTCCATTACTACCGAACACATTACCCCTGTTTTTTTCTCAAAAGCAAGAGCAACTGCCTGATAAATCAGACGAATATCTTGGGTCTGCATCTCATCAATATCGGCAATCACAGGAATATTTCGTAAATCCTCTTTGGTTTTTACATACTTTTCAGAAAGAAGGTCTTCATCTGTTCTATTTGTCCATGTTCCAAACTGGTCTAATGCCCGTACTTGACCAATGAGTGTATCTATAAATAGGTTCTCCATTATGCAGCCTTTTTTTCAATGATTTTTTTGATAAATGGAGGAGGATTCGTTCCCAACATCGCTTGAAGTTTTGATAACTCCTCCTCTATAGAGACCACCTCTTTGTATTTAATAGGGAAAATCCCTTTATTGATAATCTTCGCTGCAGCCGTAGGTCCAATATTAACAAAGTAGACAATATCGATCCCCTCTAAGAGTGCAACCGTCTTATCGGTATCTTTAGATTGAATACCAATAACACTTGCCAACTCATACCCCTCTTGCATAATGGTATAAACATGAAACGCTTTAGCACTACCAAAGTGTGCATCAATATTCTCTGTATCGTTTGTCGCAAACGCCACTTTAATACTTCCTTCACCTGTTGTGCTGGAGCTAATTTTTATCTCTGGACTCATCAATTATCCTTCTTTATTTTTTTAATTACTCATACATATACAAGAACTGTTCCATTGAGTACTAATGCCCATATTTATAATGATTAATAATATTTGCCAACTCAAAAAGCATGTAGGTTGACCCCTTATAGAGCTGGTCATTTTTCAACTGATTCCCCACCTCTTCATAGTTTGGAAACCCTCGTAACATTAAAGCATTGTGGTGTTTATGAGCAATTCTCTCACCGTGAAAATTACTAATCAAAACATCAGCATCATCCAGATACTCCTCCACATCTTCAAAATCACCAATCACAATATTTTCTACTGGTAAATTTTCAAGAGCCATACTTTTCGTTGGACTTACCACAGCTTTTATGGTCGCTCCAGCTTCATTAATGGTGGTGGCTATTGACAAAAGTTGGTCAGGTTCACAAGCAATCACCACTTTTGCCCCACCAATCGCAAAATGGGTATCAAGCAGAGCATCTTGTAGTCGTTTTCTCCAGCGTATCACAGAAGAGGTCGGTCTGCGTAGAGCTGAAAAATCTAAAAGAGCTTTATAAAAAGCATCCCCTTTCTCTAGCCCTGCAACCGTATCAAAGTGTAAATGGGTAATGTTCTCATTTTTATCCAACATCTTTAACCCACATTTTTGAACTGAATCCCCAATGGTAATCACCACAGCACTGTCACCCAACGCCTCTATGTCCGAAACTTCAATACCACCACTACTCACAGCCCCCTGTTTTACCCCCAAGTGACCATCAAGCGACTCACTTAAATCAGGCAGAGCATAAGGAGTAAATCCAAAACCCTCCAGCTCCTCTTTAAGTATCTCAATCTCAATAGGAGTCAAACTCACATGAGGAATAATCAACGCCTTTTGCTTGTTTATCTTTGTGGTAGGCTCAACCAACTGCTCAATCGTCGCTTCAATCGCTTTAGCAAACCCACTCTCCAATCCCCCTTCAAAATCAGGCGTATGCACATAGACCATCTTCTGCTTATCTTTGAGCAGATAGGTAGCCCCTCTTATATCATCCCCCTTAGTCTCGGTCATCCCTGTTGTAAACAGCCCCACCAAATCAGGCTTCACTTTTTTAGTAATGTTCTTAATCGCCTCGCTAATCGAATAGTCCCCACCATCAATCACAGCCGTAATGTCATTAACAGCCGTCGTCTGCACAGCAATAGGGTCAGAAAAATGTCGCGTAAAGAAGACTTTGGAAAACGAAGCACACCCTTGAGCCCCATGCATCAGTGGCATGGTGTTTTTAACACCTAAAAAAAAGAGCATCGCTCCCATAGGTTGAGAGAGTTTAATGGGGTTTATCTGTAGTGGTTTAGTCATTTTGTCATCCTAAAGTAAGGGTTTTAGGGTTTTTATGCAAAAAGTGTTCCCTAGATTTACAAAATGACAATTGTCATAAATTGAGTTTTCTATGCTATAATAAATAAGTTCAAATCTAAAGGTCATTCATGCAAGATTTATTAAAAAGAATTACAATAGACTCAGAAATATGTCATGGTAAACCATCCATTCGAGGTTTACGTTATCCTGTAGAGACGATTCTACAACTTATGAGTAGTGGAATGTCAGTAGATGAAATATTAGAAGACTATGAAGATTTAGAAAAGGATGACATTATGGCTACTTTACTATACGCATCTAAATTAACAGAAGTTAAATCTATTTACAAACTTGATGTAGCTTAATGAAATTTATTGTCGATGCTCACCTTCCTAAAAAGCTATCTCTTCTTTTATCTTGGAAGGGATATGACTCTCTTCATACGCTAGATTTACCAAACAGTAACAGAACTAAAGACAGTGAAATTAATCAAATTTCACTTAATGAGAAAAGGGTTCTAATATCAAAGGATTTAGATTTTATAGAGTCACTTCTTATCTCAGACAAACCTTATAAACTTATCTATATTGCTACAGGAAATATTCCTAATAAACAATTATTAGAAATCTTTGGTCAAAATGTAGAAAAGATTGTAAAGTATTTAGAAGATAATCGACTTATAGAGATAACAGGTGATAGTATTATTATTAAAGGGTAAACTTCATCCTCATCTCCACGCTGTTAGAAAATGAATGAGAGGAAATTTATTCCCACGGAGCCTCACTCCCCACAACCCGAAACACAGGATTATTTACAGCAGCACAAACATCAATAGCCAAATTTTCCAGCCCTCCATACGCCCCATAACTTATCTTTTTCTCTTGGTTTACATCGACAAAGGCAATCTTCTTTTTTATCGCCGTATAGAGGCTTCGTCCACCTGCTAAAAGAATATCCACATTGTGTTCATCTATCAGCTTGGCCTGTTCATTGGCAGGTACTTTCATCAAAAATAGGTACATACTCTTTGGCTATCTCTATATCTTCAAGCGTTGCTTTTCGTATACTGGTGGCTACTACCTCTATGCCTATATCTTGCAAGGCAGAAGCAATTGACCACGACTTGTTTCCACCTGTGTTTAAAATGGCTTTTTTGCCCTCTAAAATTTTTCGGTAGGGAATGAGCCGTTGCTCTAACTTCTCCTCCTCCTCTTTGATTACCTCTTCAGCTTTTTGGCTAAGTGTCTCATCTCCAAAAGCGTTGACAATACTTCGTATGGCATTGCTGGTGTCTCGCTTTCCATAAAATGAGACCGACACATGAGGAATCTGATACTGCTCTTCCATTTTTCGTGTTAAGGTTATAAGTGATTTGGCACAAACAATGACATTGAGTTTAGCTGTGTGAGCCATCTGAATCTTCTCTATTCGTCCATCACCTGCCAAAGTTGAGACAATCTTAATACCTATCTTTTCCAACAGAGGAGTATACTCCCACATGTCACCTGTAACATTGTAGTCACCAATAAGATTGATACCAAAAGGGTGAATCTCTTCAGGCTCTCGTGTACCGATAAGATGATTTAAAACAGCCTCACCACCAAGGCGTGAACCCAAGTTTTTACCACCCACAAACCCAGGAGCATGAACCACAACAATAGGAATTTTATACTTCTCTTCCATACGCATGGCGATATTGTCCATATCATCACCAATCATCGCTGTTACACAGGTCTCATAGACAAAAATCGCTTTGGGTTTTTTATGTTCGGCAATGTACTCAATGCTCTTTTCAAGCTTTTCATGACCACCGAAAATGACATCATTGGTCGTAATATCGGTGTAATAACCTAGAGGCGTATTGTCCTCCCCCTCATAACTGGTCAGTGTTGCTCTGGTCTCCCATGAAGCCCCTTGACAAGTAGCAGGTGCATGAACCAAATGAGCAGCATCGGCATAAGGAAAAAGGGCTATCTGAGCCCCCTCAAAAGCACACCCACCAGAAGTCGCCCCTGGTTTAGGTTTGTCACAACCACCCTTTTTATCTTTGTCTTTATTGTGGGTACAAGAGGATTCGTTTAAAAGTTCTTTTATCAGTTTTCGGTTTACCATTGTTACTCCGATATCTATCGTTTATAAAATGGTATGCAAGAACTGTTCCCTACTTCACATCACAATACTTAAGCCCCTCCAATTCATTTATAAAACGGCTTTGACCCCTATTTTATTTAAAAATATTGTTTTATTTTTAATGGAACTAAATGATACTTAATATGTCTACACTAAAGCATACACAAAAATAAACATCACCACACTCTCAACAACTTTTTGATATACTTAAAACAAAACTAAAGTAAAGGCTAAAAGATGACCATTACACTGAATGTTCCAAATGAACAGTTATTTGATAGAATATTATGGCTTTTAAATCGTTTTAAAAGTGATGGTTTAGAGATAATTACAAGTAGACAAAAAAATTCAAAAGTAGATAACTTACGGTTAAAGCATTTTGAACAAATTATTAATACTAAAAGTGAAAACAGTATTAAAGTAGATGAACATATAATTTTAAATCCTCATAATGAATTAAGCAATGATATATCTCGATAGTAATGTTTTAATCTATGCTACACTCTCTATCGTTGATACACCAAGCCAACAAGAAAAAGCCATAGAGATACTTAAAGAACTTATTAATAATGAGACATTATTGCTTTCAAATTTAAATCTTTTAAAATATGCTTTTAAGAACTCTTTTGATTTATATCATGTTGTTTTTGCTAATGCTCATAACTGTCAAAAGATTATTACTTTTGATAAAGGTTTTAAAAAGTTTAGAAACAGTTGTGATATTGAAATTGAAGTTCTGTAGCTTTCTTCTTTATGAGGAGTAACCTTACCCCTCAACCACCCACCAAAAAAATAAAAATCAATTATTATTTTAACTAGCAGTTTTGGTTATTAAATACAATAGTATCCAAGAACTGTTCCTCTTACTCCACATCACAATACTCAAGCCCTCTTAAAAAAGGTCGTTCTAAAGCACTATTTTGGGCAATATAAAGATTTTTAAGATTTACAAGATTTGTAAATGATGCTGGTAGTTCACTAATGTTATTCTCCTCCACATCAAGCTCCAATAATCCTGTTAACTCTCCAATACATTCAGGAAGTTCTCTTAAATTATTGGCAGAGACACTCAAATGGTTAAGATTTTTAAGTGCACAAATTCCATCGGGTAACTTTTCTAACCCGTTATTATCAAGCGTCAAGATTTTTAAATCTTCAAGTTGGCTAATATCAAAATCTAGTTCAGTCAGATTATTATCGTTCAGGTTGAGCCGTATCAACATATCGTGCGACTCTAGTGTAGGCAGGTCTTTAATGGTATTTCCCTCTAAAAGCAAGGTCTCCAGCTCTTCAATTTGACTAATGGACTTAGGTAGATAACTCAACTTATTATAGGACAGGTCAAGATAGTAGAGTGCTTCCATCGATTCAAAAATATCGGGTAACTCTTTTAAATTGTTGGTATCAAGTGACAGATAAAGCAACTTAGAAAGGTTTTTAAACTCAATAGATAGCGACTCCAAAGAGTTGGTTGCCATACTTAAACGGGTCAATTTGGTGAGTTGATAAAAGCTCTTGGGTAGAACTTTTAGTCGGTTACCATTAAGGTTTAAAATAACCAATGAGTCCAGTTCACCTATGCTCTGTGGTAACTTTTCAAGTAGATTATCTTGACACTGTAGATTACGCAGTTTTTTTAATTTTCCGATACTCTCAGGCAGTTTTGTCAGTCGGTTCCCCGAAAGTTTTAGAACACATAAATTACTTAAAACTTCTATAGAGTCAGGGAGTTCTCTCAGTTTTTTTTTAGATAGGTCAAGTACCGAGAGTTCATCTAGTAATGTGGGTGCTGTAGGAATGGTTGAACTTAGATTATTCGACTTAACCCATCGTATAAAAGCATCATATTGATTCATTGTTATATCTCCTTAAATCGTGCTTGAAATTGGTCGATAAGAAAATCTATCTCTTCATAATCAATGGCTCCAAAATCGACCATATTAAAAAGTGCCATAAGGGGTCGTCTACAACAAGTTTTATTGCACTCCGTTACCAATTTCTTGGCTTTTTTATAGGGCAGTTCGGTTGCTTCAAAAATCTCAATGGCTTGTAGAACATTTTTATTACCACAATCACAAATAATTTTTTGACCAATCTCCTTTTGGGCTAGAGTTTGCATAAAAATACTTTGTCTATTTCAAAAAATCATGTTTTGCTTTAAACTCTGTCACATCTCTCATCGCAACTTGTACTTTTTCACTCAACGCTAAAAGCTTTTCATAATCTGTCCAGATGGTATCTTCGACAATGTCATGAATCTCTCCTGCTATTTGGGTTACAATTCTTTTGTATTTTGCGTACTCTTTTTTAATTGCTTTTTGTTCTTCTGTTAATGCCATTTTTTATCCTTTTTCATTAAATTGTGTAGGGTGCGTTAGAAAACGCACCCTACAATGCATAAACCATCTCTAAATCTATGCTAGGTTTATTCCCCAAGTAAAGAAGTTGATACCCACTCACCACATCAAACTTATACGATGTATAGAGGTCAACAATCTCCTTTACCTCGGGAATAAACGCAATAATCTTCTTTAATCCACGGTGGTAAATTACCCCTCGAATGAATTTTTCAGCATCACTCAACGCCTCACTCTGCATAATCCAAGGAGAGATTTTTACCACACTACGGTTAAGTGCATAAGAGTGCTGATACCCAAAATCATTAGAGAGCATAAGCGAAGATTGTTTCATAACAGCTCTAGTAATGTACTCAAATCTATCCTCCCTAAAGGCTCGATAGTCATACTTTTTAAGCGTCTGTTGATAATTCTCATTGCTAATGCTTTTGGCTGTAGCGTTAGAAAAGTTAAACGCCACACCCCCACCACTAAAAACAGCCTGTTTAAAAGAGGCATAGCGTTCAAAATCTAGCTCTTTAAAAGAGTCTAGTTCATCACTTTTTGCCAAAATTAAAATGGTTCTGTTAGCCTCTATATTGTTAAGCAAGAGTTGAACCAAACGCTTTTTAAAATCTATCTCGACCCCATCTAAAGTATAAAAGTTATTAATCAAAACCGAATCATAAAAGTCATAAGCTGTAATGAGTGCCAACAGTTTTTTCTCCTCATAGAGTCCAAAACAGTAGGTTGGATTTTGAGCGTAGGTGGTCAAAATAAGATTTTTATCGACCACCTTTTGAGCCTCAAATTCCTGCAAATCTGCTGTTAGACGATTGCCCCGTATCCACCCTATGAACATAAGTACAACTCTTTTAACTCTTCACCACTCATTACCGATTTACGCTTGGTCACAATGGCTCGAACTTTAGGTAATATGGCTTGAACACGCTCTTTGGTAGGGAACATCCCCATCCCTTTAAGATGGTGCAGAAGCGTCGCACTCCCTGAATGTTTTCCAATGGGAAAATGGCGACGCAACCCAACCTCTTCGGGCAAAAACGCCTCATAAGCACTCTGTGAGCGAATCATTCCACTCACATGAATACCCGACTCATGCGAAAAGATATGCTCACCAACAATGGGGCTACTTGTAGCAATCGGTCGGTTTGATGCTTTAGCAACAGTCTGTACCAAAGCTTTGAGTTTCTCAGGATTAATCTCTCTTTTTTCACCAAATTGATGGGTAAGCGACATCAAAAGCTGTTCAAATGAGGCATTTCCTGCCCTCTCTCCTAGTCCAATTACTGTGGTATTGGCACTCTTAGCCCCAGCCTCTATCCCTGCAATGGAGTTTGCCGTAGCCATACCAAAGTCATTGTGGGTATGCATCTCAATATCCAACAGATTTAAAGCACCCAATTGGGCAATATTCTCATAAGTCCGATAGGGTGTTAAAATCCCCACCGTATCACAATAACGAAAACGGTCAGCCCCAAGCTCCTTGCCAAAACTCATCAACTCTGCTAAAAAACCATTGTCAGCCCGACTGGCATCCTCTCCACCGATACAGACAAAAAGCCCCTCTTCTTTAGCAACACTCACCACCTCTTCAAGGTTTCTAAAAAGCCTCTCTCTATCCCCTTTAAACTTCACATCTATCAAAATATCTGAAACAGGTATAGACAGATCAACAGCTTTTACCCCACAAGAGAGTGAAGCTTCAAGGTCACCCATGGTAGCACGGTTCCAACTCATAATCTGTATAGGAAGATTGAGATTGAGTATCTCTTTAAGGTCAGTCTGCTCTTTGCTCCCCATAGCAGGAATACCCACTTCAAGCTCATCAACACCACACTCATACAACAGTTCTGCAATGAGCAACTTCTCTTTGGTATTAAAAGCGACATAGGGTGCTTGTTCACCGTCACGAAGGGTGGTGTCATTTATGAGTGCCATTTTGAGTTCCTTGTAGCATGATTTTAGATACTATATGCAAGAGTTGTTCCACTAGAATTTAAGTTATAATTACTCTTAGAAATGGGAGACTTCAGTCCCACCATGTAAAAACTCTTCTTTAAGGAATTCAAATGAAAAAGTTATACCTCATACGCCACGCCAAATCAAGCTGGAAAGATTTTACCTTAGATGATTTTGACCGACCCCTAAACAAACGAGGAAAACATGACTCAAAACTGATGGGAGAACTGTTAAAAAGTAGAGCCATAAAACCCAACCTCATCATCGCTTCCCCTGCCAAAAGAGCTACCATAACAGCCAACAATATTGCTCAAGAAATTGGATATGCGTTAGAAAACATTGAGTATAAAGAGAGTATCTATGAAGCTTCTGTTCGTGATTTGATTACGGTTCTAACATCTATTAATGATAAAAATTCGACTATTTTTTTGATTGGACACAACCCCTCCTTGAACTCATTATTGGACTATTTGGTAAAGCATCATGATATTGAGAATATTGTTACTACGGGGATTGTGGAGATTGATTTTGATATTGAACATTGGAATGAGATTGCTGAAAATTCTGGGGAGTTTGTTTTGTTTGAATTTCCAAAGAAATATATCTTAGGAGAATGAACTTTTCTCCTTTAAGCCCTCAAAAATAATCTCCTCTAATAATTTACTGTCAGCATACTGTACACACTTAATCGAAGCTTTAATATAAGCTCCATTATCAATGGCACTACTATAATCAATCGCTCCATATCCATTAAACAGAGCCAACATATCACAATACAACCGTGTAATCCTACCGTTCAACTCATAAAAGGGATGTAAAGCTATTAATTCCCCTTGATAATAGGCTAATTTTTTAGCAAATAAAACTTTATTATTTTTGACATCTGCTAGATAGTTATCTCTCTGCAACTCTTGAAAAATTCGAGCTGCCTCACTGTTTAGGTATTGAGCCAAACAAAATTGTGAGTCACCTTTGGTCATGTTGACATCTCTATAGAGTCCTGCAAAATTATAGAGGGATTTAAAAGTTTTTTTATGGAGATTAATAAAGTAGGTTTCATCTAAAATGGTTATATCACTTAATTGTTGAGTAAGTTGTATGTATGCTTGTTCTAAAAGAGTATTCTCTACTTCATGAATATCTATTGAATTTTCTATTCCAAGTCTATTTATAGGAATATCTGTCCCCTCAATATAGATAGAACTATGACTAAAACGATACTTTGACATTATGTTGTTCCATCAAAGCTTCTATTCTCTTCTTTGTCTCTTTAGAAGCTGGTTCATATCCCTCAATGCGTTGAGAGTTTGTAACAATTTTTTTTATCTCTTCTTCAGAAAGTAAACTTTTATTACTATCTATATCAGTCTGAAAAAACTGTTTTAACGCCTCAACTATAAGCTCATTTGCCTGTTTCTGTTTAGTTGAAATATATTTAGAAATTTGCTCTTGAAGCTGATTATCTTCTATATTTATATTGATGTTCATTTCATCTCCTCAAGTTACGATTTTTAAATCTACCTACTTTATTTAGATGATTTAAGTATAGCATAACTATTAAGAAAAATTAAACTCATTCTAGGAAGTACAACTAATCCCCCATACAAAAAATCCAAGGTGCTCATAATACAAAGGGTAATTAAGAAAATGTGAGGTAGCAATAATCTAAAATCTTATGAGCACTTTGCATTTTTTGGGGATACAGGAGAGGAGTGAGGTAGAGCATAGGGAATTACCCCAGCTCTGCTTCTAACTCTAATGCTTCTTTTTCAAAAAAATGTTTTTTTGCTGCATCAAATACAGACTTCTCTATGGGTTGCAGTGCATAACTCTCGTCGGCAATGAGATTAATCGCTGCTAACTCATCCATCGGACAGTCACCGATTTTTTCAGTTAAGAGAATGTCACAATCATGTAGCGTCTGTTTAATCTCTTCAATCGGGTTATTCCCATCACAATTTTCTGGACCAGAGCAGTAGGAACTCTCTATTTTACGGTGCATTAGGAACTTAATCGCTTTATCTCCTACTTCATAGACCAAGAACTCTTGTGCAGAACCAAAGTGCATGTTAATCATACCTTCACCACCTGTGGTCACGGCTACGAGTTTGGTTTCACCTGTTGAGCTCAGCTCCTCTTTGGTGGCTTGTTCGATTTTTATTCGCTCATTAGCTACGTCAAGATGGCCTCTCCAGTTCTCTATCATCTCATGTTTTTGGGCTCTGGCTTCAATGTTGTAGATGTCCTCTAGCTCTGTAAACTGCATATTTACAAATGTCTCTTTGGTAAACTCATCCCCTCTATCTTCGCCAATGAGTCCAACAGCATCAGCTCTACATTGACGACAATGTTGCATAAGCTTCATGTCCATTCCACATGCTTCTTGGGCTGCCATCTGCTCTTGGTCAGTGGCACTTGGTACACCATCGAGTCCAAACTTGGTTCCAAACTCTGGAGAGCTTAGTAGAGGCATAATGTTGTGTAAAAAGACATTCATCTCTTTAAGTTTTTTTGCTACATTTGGTAAATCTTTATCATTAATCCCTGGAATTAGTACTGAGTTGGCTTTTACTAAAATACCCCGTTCTGTTAACATCTGAATCCCTTTAAGCTGTTGCTCTAAAAGAATTTTTGCACCCTCTGCTCCAAAGATTTTTTTATGACCCCAGTTAATCCATGGGTAAATCTCTGAACCTATCTTACCTGTAGTATCCACGGTGTTAATGGTAACCGTAACATGGTCAACATTGTATTTTTCGATTTGGTCGATAAATTCTGGAAGTCTAAGCCCATTGGTCGAGAGACAAAGTTTAAGGTCAGGAGCTTTGGCTTGTAACATTTTAAATGTTTTAAAAGTCGCTTTTGGATTGGCTAAAGCATCTCCTGGTCCAGCAATTCCTACAACAGAGAGCTGTTGAATATCACCACCTACATAGAGTACTTTTTTCACAGCCTCCTCAGGAGAGAGTTTACCACTGGTTACTCCTGGTCGGCTCTCATTTGAACAGTCATATTTACGGTTACAATAGTTACACTGAATGTTACACGCAGGTGCTACAGCGACATGAATTCTCGCGTAGTGCTGGTGTGCCCCTTCACTATAACATGGGTGGTTGTTTATCTTCTCTTGTATCGCAGCAGCTTCTGGATTGTTTGGGTCAAAATTGCTTGAACCTCCGTTTGAACAGCTCATCTGTTTTCCTTTTATAGTTTTTTTCTATAAAAGGTAGATACAAGAACTGTTCCTTATGACGTAAAATGGTAATTTTTAATCAGACTTCTCTTCCGTTTTCATCTTTTCATAAAAATAATTGGTCGCGTCTACAAAACCTTCAACACTTCCACAATCAAACCGTTGTCCTTTAAATTTATAGGCAAGAACCATCCCTTTTTTAGCATGATTCATCAAAGCATCCGTAATTTGAAGCTCTCCGTTTTTACCAGGTTCGGTCTCTTCAATGGTTCTAAAAATATCAGGGGTGAGTATGTATCGACCAATAATCGCTAAATTTGATGGAGCCTCTTCGGGGTCTGGTTTTTCAACCATATTTGAGACTATAAAGACATCATCCTCTATCTCTCTTCCATCAATTACTCCATATTTGTAGGTCTCCTCTTTAGGCACTTCTTGAATCGCAACCACACAACACTTATATCGGTCATAAATTTTGACCATTTGTGCCATTACATTATCTCCTTCGTCATTGGAACATAAATCATCTGCTAAAATCACGCCAAAAGGCTCATTACCAATCAAGGGTTCACCTTTTAAAATGGCGTGACCTAGACCCAACATCTCTGTTTGTCGCGTAAAGGTAAAGGTACATTTCTCCATAACATCTCTGGTTGTTCTGAGTAACTTCTCTTTGGAAGTTCCTTTAATTTGATGCTCCAATTCATAAGAGATATCAAAATGCTCTACCAAAGCTCTTTTTCCACGACCTGTAATAATCGCCATAATATCCATACCTGCATCACTTGCCTCCTCTACCCCATACTGTATGAGTGGTTTGGTTAAAATCGGTAACATCTCTTTAGGTGTGGCTTTGGTCACAGGTAAAAATCTTGTCCCATAACCTGCAGCAGGGAATAAACACTTCTTAATCATCTCTTTTCCTTTTTAATTTAGTTTATTTCTTGCAAAACTCTTTGGAATCGGAGACTTTAGTCCCGAACATTACGAGGCTAAAGCCATCGGTTCCTAGTTTTGCAAGATATTTAGTTTTTTCAACCATAAAATATCATAAGGTTGCATGGTAAATAGTGCTTTGTCAAAAACTTGATGTGAGATAATATCCCTTAACGGTTCATCCACATACGAGGAGAGATCTACCTCAACCTCTTCATTTCTAAAGTTGTGTAGAGCGACAATATATTCGCTCCCCTCTTTGTCATAATGTTTTACAGCAAAAATCTCTTTTGAGAGGGTTAAAAACTCAAATTTCGAGAATGGGTCAAAACAAGGTTCATTAATACGAATAGAGATAAGCTGTTTGTAGCGTTTAAAAAGAGTTTTGCGTAAACTACCCTCCTCCTCTAACGCCTCTTTAATGTTGTCAAAGTTTAATTTCTCTCGGTTAATGGTTCGGTTTCGTCTGGTTTTTCGTACAGCTTCATAATAACTTTGTGAACCCACCAGTGAGTGAAAGTAAATACCTGGAACCCCTGGCATCGCTAAAACCACAGCTTGTGAGAGTATCATTCTTTTCAGTCGTAGCGTGTCCTCTTCCTTGGGATCGGTTAAAATATCTATGTAACTACAATTTAGCTCATAAGGAGACTTCTCTTCACCTACCGTTCTATACGAGACCAAACCACCATGTGCTTCACAAGAGTCTACTAAAAAATTTAACTCTTTTGTATCGAGTATCTCACTCACAGCCCGTACTCCTACCCCATCATGACTGGCTGTAAAGTTAAAGAAACAGACCTTGTCGCTAGGAAGCTCTAAACTCTCTGCCCACGCTGTTAACTTCGTGGTATTCCCTTCTAAAATAGAAAATGCCAAAAGTGGTGGCAAGGCAAAGTTGTAAACCATCTGTGCCTCATCATCCCCTTTTCCAAAGTAAGAGATATTCTCATCATGGGGGACATTGGTCTCAGTGATGATTATCACCTCAGGTGCCACAGCATGGATGACCTCACGCATCAGTTGAATCAGTTCATGGGTCTGAGGAAGATGTACACAGGTTGTTCCAATCTCTTTCCATATGAACGCAATGGCATCCAGCCTAAGCAGTGATGCTCCTTTCTCCACATAAAAGAGTAAAACATCCAACAGTTTAATCAGCACCTTATAGTTGGCATAGTTCAAATCAACTTGGTCAGCACTGAAGGTTGTCCAGATATTTCGCATTTTTCCTTCATCGTCTGTAAACTCTGTGAGTACAGGTGTGGTTCTTGGACGCACCACAGCTGTTAAATCTAAAGAGGGATCCAACTCAGTAAAGAAATTATAGTACTCAGGGTCATTGGCTAAAAACTTCTCAAACCAAGGACTGAGTTGACTCATATGATTAATCACTCCATCAAACATCAAACGGTGATTTTGACTCAAGGTTTGAATGTCTCTCCATGAACCTTTTAGAGGACAAACCCCTTTATAATCTACAATGGAAAAGCCATCATCACTGGAGTAAGGGTAAAATGGCAAAATATGCACGCTGTTAATACAATCTTGAACATACTCATCTAAAAAGCGACTCAACGTTGCCAAGGCTGTCTCACCTTCATGAAAAATCTGATCACCGTAGGTAATGAGTATGACATCTTTTTCACTCAAAACATAAGGTTGACTCAGAATCTTTTTCTGATACCCCTCAATGAGTCTGCAGACCGAATCATAAGCCAAAGAGGCATCTTCTTTATTATAAATAGAGTCAAGTGAGGCTTTAATAAGTCCCAATCTCTCTTCATTGCTGTATTGATTATACTGTTCAGTAGCTACCATCTACTCATTATCCTTTTTAACTGTCTCAATAAATTGTTCAGAAATCTCTGGAAGTACAGAACGCAGACTAATCCAAGCCGACAGTGAGGGAACACCTAAGGGATCCGATAAAAACTCTTCACAGGCTTTGGTTAACGCTCTGTCAAAGGTCTCAACAGCTTCAATCTCTTTCTTTCTATCAAAATCCAAAGCATTAAACTTTGCCACAGCATCATATCGTGCAATGGCTTTTCGGCTCTCTTGAAAAAAGGAGGCCCTTAAGGTAATGAGTGACTCCTGCGAAAAAGTAATCCCTCGTTGAGACATCACTCTAAAAATGGTTTGTGCAATGTCTATGGACATCTTTGCCACACCACCCTCTAACTCTTGGGCTTGATTCTCTCCTGTTAACTCTTGATGTTTATGCTCATAGCTCTCCATAATCTCCGTTTGACAGATTCGTCGTACCGATGTGTTGTCATAAACCTCACTCAATGTAGAGACCTCTAAGCCCCAAGTAGGAGAGATTCTAATGCCTCGTGCAAGGGTACGAATAAAGGCAAACTCTCCAGAGAGTGCGTATCTAAAACTGTCCATATAGTCCAGATATTCACTGGCTCCATAAGTTTTTTTCAATGCTTTGATCAAAGGAGAATAGAAAAGACGCGTTACCCTTCCATGCAGTTTATTGGTGACGCGTGAGTAGTACCCTTTGTTAAACTCAAAATCAATGGCAGGGTGAACAATTGGGTAAAAGAGTCGTGCAGGAATTTCACGGCTATAGTTGACAATATCACAATCATGTAGGGCAAACGCATACGCATCTTTATCAGAGAGGGCATAACCCAACATCATCCAGACGTTTCGCCCTTTTCCTTTGATATTCACACTTCTAAACCCTTTATCTTCAAACTCCTGATAAAGCTTCTGAACATTGGGACCATCATTCCACAATACATCAACCCGTACATCCAAAGTAGACATAATCTTTTTAACCTTTTCAAACTCCTCTTTGGTCGCTCTGTCTAATCCTAAAATAATTTTATAGAGATACTTCACCCCTTTGAGTTCATTTAAAATGGTCTGCATGGCAGGTGTTTCAAACTCGGAGTAGAGTGCAGGTAAGAGCAACACCATATTGTGTCTATCTGCGAACTTTTCAAGCTCCTCTTCTATGCTCTCTAGTGATCGGTTTGCTACATTTTGTAGTGTTGTTATGGTTCCGTTTTGAAAAAAATCTGCCATTGTGTTACTCCTCCTTGAGTATGATTACAAAATCCATAACATTGGTTCCTGTAGCCCCAATGGTAAAGTCATAACCCAATTGTTTAAAAAACCCATAACTGTCACTATTCTTCAAATACGCTTCTGGATTTAAACCTTGTTTTTCTATTTTTTTATAAATATTAAAATCTAAAAATGCCCCTGTTGCAGGTGAGTTTCCATCAATACCATCACTACCAGCACAGAGAATAGAGATATTCTCAGAAACTGACTCTTTTAGTAAAAGTCGAAGTGCCAACTCTTGATTTCGTCCCCCTTGTCCATCACCGTTGACTTTGGTTGTCGTCTCTCCACCAAAAAGTAGACAAAAACGCTCATATTTTTCGTCATACTTTTGAATTTTTTTGCTAATATATTTGGAGGCTTCTTTTGAAGATTTGTTGAGTGTTGTTGTGACGATTTTGACTTTATCAACATGTTGTCCAATATATTTTTTTGCCTCTTTTAAAGCAATTTCATTGTTTCCAATAATGTGGTGAGGTATTTGACCATTCATCATGGGAGCTGAACCAATGGTTGATACATCGTCACCAATCACATCACTAAGTACCAAAACTAGCCCTTTGGTTTTGGTATGATTCGCTAATTTTCCCCCTTTGATTTGAGAGATGGCTTTTCTGACACTATTGAGTGCTTTGATATCAATACCTGAACCCAGTAGTGCTGAGGATATTTTTTGAAAATCCTCTAAACTCAATCCATCAATAGGCTGCTCTATCATCGCCGAAGCCCCACCCGAGAGACAAAAGATAAAAAAGTCATTATCTTCCATTTGCTCCATAACTTTTATAAGTTCTTCAGCACCTTTCAGACTTTTTTTTGAAACCAGTGGATGTGTTGAGGTGTGGTGTTGTATGGTATTTTGTTCTCCTTCTTGATGAGAGATTGCTACACCTCCTTTGATGAGTTTTCCTAAAACTTTTTCACACGCTTTTGCCATACCCAGTCCAGCTTTTCCTACAGAGAAGCAGTAGAGATTATTAAAATCTTTTAAAGGATAGCTCTCGTCACATATTGTGAGATACTCTTTTTCTAATGAGAGATTTTTAGTAATGATTGCTTCGGCTGTCACAGCATTAAGGGCTTGGCTATATATGTCTGTTATTATCTCTTTATTAGACATTCTTTAAAACCATCTCATTCCAACCTTCACTGCCTGAATAAGTTGACTTTTGTATATTTGGTAAATCAGTTTCAAGGTAGCTTCCATCATACTTTTGAATCAAAATAGGTACATCGACACGCTCCAGCATAGCAGCATCATTCTGACTATCCCCTAAGGCAATAGAGCTGATTTTATCTTTATAGAAATTTTCAAAAAGTTCTATGGTCTCTATTACAGCAATGCCCTTATCTTGCAATTCTCCCATTAAATGATAAAATCGTCCACCTTTGGTAATTTTTAACTCATAACAGTGAGCCAACTGTTGCAGTTCTTCTAATTTTGTTTCATCTTTAAGTATAAAAGGTTCAGTAAAATCACGCTGCTTGGCAAGGAGGACACTTCTCTGATTCAATCCTGTTAAGTTAGCAACTTCTACATCGGACATATCACTAAAACCTAACATAGTAAACTCTTCTCGATAGAGTCTATAAAAGTCCAAAACTTTACTATAAGGTTGACCAAAAACCATTACTTTTTTCTCTTCATAATTTCTTAAAAAAGAAAAATCAAAACCTTGATAATCTTCAGGAATAAAGAGTGCTGCACCATTTTCAACAATAAAAGGCTCACAAATACCAACCTTTTGTTGTAACAACTCAACCTCTGCTTTGGTTTTACTGCTGGTAAATATAAGGGGAATCTCTGCTTCTTTAATTTTTTGAAGCGACTCAAAAGAGGCTTCAAAAGAGTAGTCGTGATGGTTTAAAAAGGTGCCATCTAAATCTGTAAATATTAAACTTTTCATAAGAATACTATAACATTATCTGTTCATATATAAAACAGTTTGTTGTATAATATATAAACAATGCAATAACTGCTTATCTATATCACTACATCCTCATAAGCTTCACGCTGGGCAAGTGTAATCACCTCTCTAAAAGGTTTAGGTTTCTTCTCTGGTGAAAAAATTCCTTGCTTTTTATGGACACGAATCTGGTAAGTTCCCTCTTCATTCCCTCTCATATAGTACTCATTATACTCAGCCGTATAGGGCATATCCCAGACTATCGCTCCCTCTGTTGGACAGACATCAGCACACTTAGGTACCGTACTGTCCACGCACTCGATACACTTTTCAGGTTTTACATAGGTATACTCAGCATCCTCTATTGGTGAGTCATCAGCAGAGACAATTGCCGTAGCAGGACACTCATCAATACATGCATCACAGTTGATACAAACCTCGGTTATCATCACGGACATGATTAAAACTGCCCTACATTCAGATGGGCTTTTCTTGTCTCCATATCAATGTCATCTTTAAAAGTTTGAGACTTCACCGATGGAAGCATCATTCCCTTTTTCTTATGCACACGAATGTTGTACGTTCCCTCTTCATGACCTGCAGAAAAATACTCCTCGTAATCCGTAGTATATGGCATATCCCAAACAATTGCCCCTTCCGTTGGACACGCCTCTGCACATCGTGGTATGTCAGCATGTCCCACACACTCCACACAACTCTCTGGTTTAACATAATATTTTGAATCACTCGGATTCTTCTCATTGGCATCATCTAAAATAGCTGCTACAGGACACTCTAATGCACAGGCATCACAGTTGATACACTCATCGGTTATTAATACTGACATGGTTTTTCCTTCTTTTAAATTAATATACTTTTGGCACTTGCATATAGTGTTCCCTTAAAGTTTTGGAATAGAAATTGCATGATTTAAGAAAACAAGGAGACCTAATTAATGATTAAAAAATTTGAAGATAAAAAGCATCTACTTAAAAATGAACTGATGGACACACTTCATCAAGAGTTTTTAGATATCTATAACAGTGTTGATTTAAACTCCACCCAAAGTATAAAAAGCAAACTAACCGAACTCTACTCACATACACAAAAACATTTTCAAGAAGAGGAGAGTTTAATGGAGAACATTGGCTATCCAACTAAAAGAGAACATAAAGAGGAACACGCCAAAGTTTTAGGAGAGATGAACTATTTCATCAATATGAACCCAACCATCTTTGGACAAAACATGATGAAAGCTTACTATATTGAAAAATTACCCTACTGGTTCGATGCCCATTTAATTAGTATGGATAGTGATTTGGTAAATTATATAAAACATAAAAAAGAGGAGAAGAGATAATGACTAGAGGCATACGTAAACAGAAACAAAGACTCGTAGGCAACGAAGCCCCAGCAGTCAAACTTAAAATGCTCAATGGCGAAGAGAAAATCATCGGGATGATGGCTGAAAAAGTTCAAGTAATGATAATTCTACCTTTTAGTGATAGCTTGAGTGATGCTGTTACTGATATTATTAAAAAGCACCAAGATAAAGCATTTATCTATATCATCTCGGCAAATGCTTTAGATAATGTTGTTGATGAAGCTCAAAGCTCTACTGATTTTTATCATTTCAGCTTTAAATATGGTGTCAATGTTGATGAGACACTCTGTCACAAAGCTGTTTTTATTGTCAACAAAGATGGAGAGATAGTCTTTCGTGACCTACTTAATGACCCTAAGGATGACTTTGATGTAAGCAGTTTAGATAAAGCCCTCGATGAAGCGATAAAATTCAAGAAAAAAGGTCACACTCATGAAGAGTGGATGAGTGTTTAAGATGTTGAGTCAAAATACTTTAACATGGATGATAGAAAACGACTACACTCCAGAAGAGATAAACCATGTAGGCAAACATGGCAACTCAGCCCTAATGAAAGCTGTTCGTGAAGCCAAAAGCGATATTGCTAAAGAGCTTATAGAGGCAGGAGCCATTTTAGAGACCCAAAATGTCGATGGCAACACAGCTTTGTGGAACGCCTGTTTTGGGCAAGATTTTACCTGTGTGGAGCTATTGGTTAAAGCTGGAATAGACCTTGACTCCATGAACGACAATGGTGTGACAGCCCTCATGTACTCAGCAAGTGCTGGTAAAGAGGACATGGTTAAGCTTCTTGTGGAGTTTGGAGCTGATAAAAGCTTGGAGAATCTTGATGGATTTAAAGCGATTGATTTGGCTGTTACGCCTAGAATATACAAAATGTTAAAGTGAATAAACCATGGGAATCATAGAAGATAAAATCAAAGAGGATTTAATGCAGACCATTTTTGCTGATACGGCAAATATTTATGACTTTATAGAGAGTCGTTTTGCTTTAGAAGACGAGAAACGTAATGAACTGATTGTTAAACTTAATGAATTTAATAATGATTTGAGTCTACTTTTAAAATCATCTAAACTCGCTTAAATATATTCTTAAGCACTTTCAAGTAGAATGAATGAAATTTAATAACTAAGGTATAAAATGAAAATAGCAATTCCCGTAAAAGATGAAAGTTTAACATTTGTAGGCAATGCAGGACACACTCCTAAATTTGCCATCTACGACATGGTAGGAACAGGTATGTTTAGGTCATTTAAACTCAATCTTGTCATTGACAATCCAAGAAGTGACCTAGACCATGAACACGACGAAGACGACCATCAATGTAGCCACGGTCATGATGATGCAGAACACATCGCCGAACATAACAAGATGGGTGTAGCTTTAAAAGATTGTGACTATGTAGTGGTTAAAAAAGCATGTAAAAATACAGCTAGAACCATGAATGCTAATGGCATTAGTATTGTAAAATATGCTGGTACAGCTGCCAAAAGTGATGCGATACTTAAAGAGATGGCTATTAATTTTAAATAATAGAGGTTCAATAAACGAGCAGATAAATCCTCTCATTTAACTTATAAAATCAACTGTATTGATTAATTTTTAATCACAAGTATGAGTATTAATTGGTCATAATTTGATTATAATGAGTTATTACAAAATTAGGAGTAACTTATGACACAAAGGATGACAGATATAATCCCTACACAGAGTGACCGTCTGTTAGAGATGGCTCAAGACCGACTCATGTTAGAAGAGTTTTTAGTGCAGAATGCCAATATCAATGTTCGTGATACGCATGGTAAAAATGCACTCTTTTGGACGATTAAAACATCTCATAAACATAATACTAATTTACTTTTAACTTACGGTATCAGTCTCATGGTTCGACCAGAGTATCATGCACTTTTTCACACCATTCTGAGTAATGATTTAGAGACATTTATTCTTCTGCTAGAATTGGGTGAAGATATCGACATGAGAAACGAAGAAAATCAAACCCTCTTAATGACAGCTGTCCAAGAGGAGAATGTGATGATGGTAAGATACTTAATTAATCATGGTATAAATCTCTATGCAGAAGATATTCATGGACAAACAGCACTTGATTATGCTAAAAAAGCTAAAAATCCAATGGTTTTTGATCTCGTTCACTATAGAATCCTCTATGAAAAAATGCAAGATAAAATAGTGGCATAGTATTTGCATACTCCTTAATAACCTAAGGAGTAAACATGTACCCACAAAAAGCCAAACGCTCGATAGAACACTTAAGCCAACGAAAAATACCCGTCTTTTTGTGGGGACCTCCAGGGATTGGAAAGTCCTCTATTGTCGCACAGATAGCCAAAGAGAGAGAAGTTGGTTTTATTGACCTGCGACTCTCACTACTTGACCCTACTGACCTCAGAGGAATTCCTTTTTTTAATGCCAATGACAACTCTGCTGTTTGGGCTCCTGCCTCTTTCTTACCTGATGGAAGTGTTAAAGAGGGCATACTCTTTTTAGATGAACTGAACACTGCTGCCCCCATGGTACAAGCTTCGGCATATCAGCTGATACTTGACCGAAAAATTGGTGAATATACCCTACCTGAGGGTTGGTCGATTATCGCAGCAGGAAACCGTGAAAGTGACCGAGGAGTGGTCTTTCGTATGGCATCACCTTTGGCAAACCGATTTGTTCACCTTGAGATGGAAGTGAGTGTTGAAGATTGGCAAACTTGGGCAAAAAGTTCCAACATTGACCCGACCATTGTCGCCTTTATTAACTACCGACCTGATGCACTCTTTAACTTTGACACTTCTAATGACAACAAAGCGTTTGCAACGCCAAGAACATGGGAGTATGTAAATGAAATCTTGCTCTCTGAACCCGAAGAAGACATCATTGTGGACATGGTGAGTGGAGCGATTGGTCAAGAGTTGGCAGCCTCCTTTTTGGGCTTTAAAGCTGTGGCACAAAATCTGCCTGATATTGATGGCATATTAGAGGGAACCGTCACCCAAACCCCAACCGATACTTCGGCACTGCACATACTCTGTACGGCACTGACTATGCGAATTGATGATGAGACCCGTTCTAAAGAGTTGGACAACCTACTCAAATACACACTCAATCTCCCTGGGGAATTTGCAGTGATGATTGTTCAAGATTTACGACAACGCGATATTGGCTTAGATTATATTCACTCTTGGACACTTTGGATGAAAAAATTCAACACCCTCTTACACTAATGAAAAGCGAACAACTCCTCACCAAAGCCAAAAGTCAACTGACCAATAAGTACCCCTACTTTGGGATGTTGGCTTCACGGCTGAAACATGAACCCAATAGCCAGATAGCTTATTATGCCAGTAATGGAAAACGTTTTGTCTATAACCCAGAGTTTATTGAACGATGCAGTGTTGATGAACTCTTTTTTATCCTCACCAACTGCGTAATGCACCACATCTTAGCCCATCAGCAACGAAAACTGAGCCGTAAAGGCTCACTGTGGCAACTGGCAACCGACTTTGCCATTAACAACATGTTACAAAAAAATGGTCTCAAAATCCCCAAAGGTGCCAACTACGATAAGAGCTTTAAAAACATGTACGCCGAAGAGATCTATGAGGTCTTAAAAGAGAGTGTTCAAGAGCAAAGCATTGACACCTTTAGCGATGAGTCTAAAGAGAATAAAAGCATCAGCATCAATGATATAAATAGCGAATTTTCAAACCTAAACAACATCGACAACGATTTGGATGAAAAAGATGAGTTAGAGTGGGAATATGCCTCCTCACTCTCTAAAGAGGTCGCCATGAAAAAAAGCTCCATGCCTTTGGGGTTTGAACGCTTGGCTAAAAAGATGAAAACCAAAGATATTGACTGGAAATTTGAGCTTTACAATGCCATTAACCGACACATGCGAAACAACTATGCCTTTATGCCTCCTAACAAAAAGCACATGTACCGAGGTGTTGCTCTGCCCTCACTCACCAGCGACACCCTAAGCTTGGTGGTTGCCGTTGATACTTCTGGTTCGATTAAAGATGAACTCTTGGGAGCCTTTATGGAAGAGTTTAAAACCATTATGCAAAACTTTCCTACGGTTGCAATAGAACTGCTCATCGCCGATGCCAAAGTCCATGCTCACCACACTTTTCAAGGAGGCGACAAAATGGACTTTCCACTAAAAGGGGGAGGAGGAACCGACTATCGCCCAACCTTTGAGTACATTGATGCCAACTTACCGATGAACTCGATGGTGCTTTATTTTACCGATGGTGAGGGAATATTCCCCCGTATTCCTCCTGCGTATGAAGTACTCTGGGCATTGTCACAGAAGAAAAATAAAATACCTTTTGGTCGGAGTATTTTGATTTTTTAGATTTTATGCTTCACACTCAGAAATGTCAAGCTTTTTTAGAAATTTTCCAATAAACTCTACTGTGAAATATCCTCAATACGACTAAATGAAAAATCCACATAATCAGCAGAGATAACTTCATAATTCAGAGGGATAATGATTTGAGTAAATTATTAAAAAGTTCTAAACTCTCATAATTGATTAAAAATTAAACATTATTTTGATTATTTTTTGATTTGAATTTGTTACAATGAGTAAATAATAGTCTAACGAAAAGGAAAATAGAGTATGAGTATTACAATAAATAGAAAGAATAAAAAAGTGGGGAACAGTCCCTTAGCTACAAAAGTTAGAATGAATAATGGCAGAAGTAAATTTATAGGAACTGTCAGCAATAAACTACAACTGGTAATAACATTACCAAATAGTCAACATTTGAACCAAGAGCTTACAAAGCTGTTTCAAAAATATCATAAAGAAGCCCTTATCTATGTCGTCTCTCCTGAAGAGATACCAAAAAATAAATATGTTGTCAACTCAACCGATTTTGTTAAGTTGAGTAAAAAGTTTGGTCTTTTTATCGATAATCAAAAGTGTGCTAAATCTGTTTTTGTTATTGATAAAAATAGAAAGATAGCTTACATAGAAGTTTTACCAACATTAAATGGTACATTTGATATACATTCACTCGATACAACTTTAGATAAGCTTATAAAACAAAAGATAGAGCCTCCCAAAAATACTCAATATTATCAAGAGATTACACCATGGTATTTAGAACATGGTTAGAAAATATCAATAAAAATATCAGTGAACTACCTCTAGCTCTTTGGCTAGAGGTAGTTCACACTATCCTATCCACCTCAACCCCATAATAATCCTCAATACGACTAAACGCAAAATCTACATAATCACTTGAGATAACTTCATAATTCAAAGGAATAATGGTTTGAGCCAAACTGACTTTTTTAAAGTCTAATGATTTGAGCTGTTCAAACTCTACAACCAGCTTTTTTACGGTGATGGTGCTGTCAAAATCGTTGGGGTTAAATGCGTTGGTTTTCTTTTTCATAAAGTAAGCCTTTTTATGAAAACTATGCAATATCTATACCCAACAAAAGAATGAGGTACAGATATTGCATGGTGTAAGTACAAATATGCTATCTATAATAAAAAATATTAAGTAGAGAATCCATGCCACAGTTCCACCAACAGACCAAACACTCTTTTATGAGCATTCGTAAAAACTCCTTCTTTTTGGACTGGAGAACGCAACCCACCACCTATAAAACCTATCCCCATTTTCAACAACGCTTTAAGATAGAAAACTATGAAGAACTAGAGGGGTTAAACCTTATCGGTGGCATTACATTTGAAAAAGAGTACCCCGAGGGAAAGTACTACTTACGAACCGTGCCGAGTGCTGGGGCATTGTTTCCTTGTGAGGTTTATGTGCAGATACGGGGAATAAAAGGCATCATTAGTGGAGTCTATCACTACGAGTCAAAACGGGGTATCTTAACCCTACTGCATGAGATAGACAGCGATGGTGTGGAGTACTATTTTCCCTCTAACACAAAACAGAAAGGATTTGTTTTTCTGATTTCAGCCATCTATTTTCGCTCTTCATGGAAGTATCGAGATAGAAGCATTCGCTATATTCTGCTTGATGCAGGACATCAACTAGGGACAATTTATGCAGCTCTTTGTGTCATGGGTCAAGAGAGCAGTTTTGTTTTTGACTTTGATAAATTGACTCTCAATGAAACCTTTGGTTTTAGAGAAGATGAGATGTTTTTAGCCTCAGTTAGCTCTAGCCAAAGCACCCAGAAGGAGACAGCCAAACTCAAACAGAACTTTCCTTATGTCTCTGGGTGTGACCATCTTGAAACCAATCCATTTATAGAAGAGGCTTATAGACAAAGTGCCAACTATTCTGATGAACCATTTACTCCACCCAATTTTTTTCAAAACATCCCCAAAGAGCAACTCAAACAAGCCATTATCAACAGGCGTTCCATACGTGCCTTTAGAGGAGAAATGACCTCTAAAGAGAGTTATGAGTTTATTGTCCAAGGGCTTTTTGAGTTTGCACAAACCTACAACATTGATATCTTCTCTACCCTGCACCGTGTCACAGATATGCCAGAGGGGCTTTACAAAAATGGTGAACTACTTAAAGAAGGTAATTTTCAAGAGAAGTCACGCTATTTAAGTTTGGAACAAAATTTAGGGGGTATGTCGGCTGTCACCTTCTATTTCAGCTCAAATGAGGTCGAAAAGTATCAAAAAGTCTCCATTTTAAGTGGTTTTATAGCCCACATCATCTATATTCGTTGTGAACTGCAAGGTGTTGGGTGTAGTGGAATTGGGGCGTATTATGACGATGAAGCCAAAACCTTTTTGAACACTGCAAACAATATCCTTTATCTTTTAGCCATAGGACACTAAAACACCATGAAACAACGCTTTATTCAATTCACCTTTATTACGCCTCTACTTATTTTACTTTTAGCTCTCATCTACTCTTCAGTTTTATGGCTTTTCCTTCCCTATTTAGCCATTGTTGCCATTGGTTTTTATGACATGAACCAAAGCAAACACTCACTCTGGCGAAACTTTCCTGTTTTGGGTCGCTTTCGTTGGATACTTGAAGAGTTACGACCACCGATTCGACAATATTTTATAGAGTCCGATATTGATGGCGTTCCCTTTAACCGTCAAACCCGAGGGCTGGTCTACCGACGCTCAAAAAAAATGATGAGTACCATTCCTTTTGGAACCAAAGTCGATGTCTATAAAGCAGGATACGAATGGATAGGTCACTCACTTAAAGCCATCAACTCTAAAACCCTAGACCAAAGTCCACGCGTAATAATTGGTGGAGCTTCTTGTGCAAAGCCCTACTCTGCTAGTGTACTCAATATCTCAGCCATGAGTTTTGGTGCTTTGAGTTCCAATGCCATTTTGGCTTTGGGTAATGGAGCTAAAATTGGTGGGTTTGCTTTAAACACAGGAGAGGGAGGACTTAGCGACTACCATTTAGAATCGGGTGCTGATTTAATATGGCAAATAGGTACAGGCTATTTTGGCTGTCGTGACGGTGAGGGGTGTTTTTCTGCTGAATCGTTTCAAAAAAAAGCGACGCTACCCAATGTAAAAATGATAGAGATCAAACTCTCCCAAGGAGCAAAACCAGGGCATGGAGGAATTTTACCAGCCGATAAAAACACCTCAGAGATAGCACAAGTTCGAGGTGTTGAGGTGCATACCCAAGTTGACTCCCCTCCTAGACACAGTGCCTTTAACAACTACCAAGAGCTTCTGCTTTTCATTAAAGAACTTCGAGCATTAAGTGGTGGAAAACCTGTTGGCTTTAAGCTCTCTATTGGACGAAAAGAGGAGTTTATAGCACTCTGTAGAACCATGCATGACTTGGACATAAAACCCGACTTTATCACTGTAGATGGTGGCGAGGGTGGAACAGGAGCAGCCCCTGTAGAGTACACAAACTCAGTGGGTATGCCACTGCGTGAAGCATTGGTATTTGTGGTTGATACCCTTGTAGGATTTGAGTTAAAAGAGGATATTAAAGTTGTGGCTTCAGGACGTATTATTGATGGGATGGATATGGTAAAAGCGATGGCATTGGGGGTAGATTTATGTGCCAGTGCCAGAGGAATGATGTTCTCTTTAGGGTGCATTCAAGCCCTACAGTGTCACAAAAACAGATGCCCAACAGGCATCGCAACCCAAGACAACTCTTTAGCCAAAGCCTTGGTAGTAGAAGATAAAAAACAGAGGGTTGCAAACTTTCATTACGAGACGCTAAAAAGTTTTGTCGAAATTTATGCATCAGCAGGACTCTCACATCCTAATGAGCTTAATCGTACCCATATCTTTTACCGTATTGACCAGACAGACTATAAGCGTTATGATGAGCTTTTTGAACCTTTAAGCAAAGGTGTTTTGTTGCAAGAGCCTTACCCTCCAAGATATCAACACTACATGAAAGAAGCCAATGAAGCCTAAAAAAGAAGAACAACCCATCACAGCCCAAAAAGCGATAAAAAAAGCGTTTCTAAGCTTAGTCTCTATGATGCCCATGTTGTTAGGAGTCATTGGACTCATTGGCATCATGCAGACCTATATCACCCCTGATATACTCTCCAAACTTTTTGGCTACAACCTATACGCAGACATCGGAACAGGAACCCTTATTGGAGCCATATCCTCTGGAAATCCAGCTGCAAGTTACATTATCGCTGAAGGGCTGTTAGACCAAGGGGTAACACTCTATGCTGTAACTGCTTTTATCTTGGCATGGGTGACGCTTGGCATTGTGCAACTACCAGCTGAAGCCTCTGTTTTTGGAATGCGATTTAGCGTTTATAAAAATCTTTTAACACTGATTAGTACCATGTTGGTAGCTTACTTCACGGTGATTACTTTAGGAGTGTTTACATCATGAAAAAAGGGTTTCAATTTAAGGGCTTAAAATTTTTATATGTGGTAATTATCGCTTATGTGGTTCTATTTTTTATAGAAAATGAGAATGCTCTCTTATCGCTTCAAAAAGCTTTAGGGATTCTCTACCAACTATTGCCTATTTTTCTCTTTATTATCATCATATCAGCCCTCATTAACTACTTTTTAAAACCCAAACAGATTATCAAACACTTTGGAAAAGATAGTGGTGCGAAAGGGGTTATTTACGCCCTACTAGCAGGAATTATCAGCCATGGACCCATGTACGCATGGTACGGGATGATTCAAGAGCTACGCGAACAGGGAGCCAAAGATAGTCTGCTCATCACATTCTTTTATGCACGAGCCATCAAGATACCGATGTTGCCATTTATGTTGGGAATTTTTGGTTTGGCTTTTACGGTGATACTCTCTTTTTATATTTTGCTGTTTGCTTTGCTACAGGGGAAGGTCATGGGATGGTTGGAGAGAGAGTAGAGGAACAGTTCTTGCATTAATCCTTATAAATAATACCTAAGGATTTACAATGGCAACACCTATCGAATTTATCAAAACAAACGAGCTTGACTGGCAACCATCTTACAATGGAATGATTAGTGAGACACTACACGGTTACAGAGGAGCACTCATCGTTGAAGAGGGGAAACAGATTTCACCTGATAGAAAACTGCCTCCAAAAATTCAAGCCAAGCAAGTTATTATGGTAAGTGAGGGTGAGAGCATTAAGTTTATCTCTTGTGAGTTAGAGAGTTTTGATGACTTTGCACCGATGTTTACGAAATACAAAGAGTTCTTCACTCCTGAGAGCATAAACATTCTCTATGTAACCGACCTTGATGGAAATGGAACATTTGAGTATGAGGGTATCAAATTTACAGCCTTTTCACTGAGTGAAAGTTCGGTTTGGAATGAACTTTTAGAGTTGGCTAATTTAGAGAAACGCGACATGAAAACATTGAAAAAGAGTGAAGATAAAAATCAAAAAAATCTATGACGAACTTCTTGAGTCTAATGTAGAAGAAGCCTCTAAAACTTATGAAGAGATGTGTGACCTTAAAGGTGAGAGTTCTAAACAGATTATGGGTGCTGTTTAAAGGGTTCGAAAGTTTATCAACAAAACTAAGTTATGGTCATCCATAACTTAGTTGGCTTCTTTATTTTCGCTACTATTAAGTTCCAGTCTAACATCCTCTTTTCCCTCAATAAAAGCTTGAGTAATGATGCACTTCTC
>JAHZJZ010000217.1 GCA_022600655.1 Campylobacterota bacterium
CAGAAGTAGGGGTACTGCTCTATTTTTCAGGAGAAAATTGCAATGTATGTCATGCATTACGACCAAAATTTAAAGAGCTTTTTGATGAGAGCTTTCCAGAAGTTAAACAGCTCTATTTAGACGCACATGAAAATGCACAAATAGCAGCACATTTTCAACTCTTTTCTGTACCAACCATGTTGGTTTTTTTAGATGGACGAGAGTTTGTTCGTGAGGGTAGAACGGTGAGTATGCACCAGTTGAGACAACAACTGCAACGACCTTACGATTTAATGACTTCATAACAAAAGATAACACCTTATTTTTTAAGTCCATTTAGCTATAATATCCCTTAATTTATTATCTTACATATTAATATATAGTTAAAGGGATTTTATGAGCGATTTGTTTGAAGAGAATCAAGACATACAAGAGGTACAGATAGAAGATAGCATGAAGGGGTCATATCTTGACTACTCCATGTCTGTTATTGTGGGTCGTGCTTTACCTGATGCAAGGGATGGTCTAAAACCTGTACATAGAAGAATTCTTTATGCGATGAATGATCTTAATATGAGTCATAGAAGCCCCTATAAAAAGTCAGCGAGAATCGTCGGGGATGTAATCGGTAAGTATCACCCACATGGTGATAACTCTGTTTATGATGCTTTGGTGCGTATGGCTCAAGACTTTTCATTAAGGGCACCTCTTATTGATGGTCAAGGAAACTTTGGTTCGGTCGATGGTGATAACGCTGCGGCAATGAGATATACCGAAGCTAGAATGACGAAGCTTACTGAAGAGTTACTACGAGACATCGATAAAGATACCGTTGATTTTACACCAAACTATGATGACTCTATGCGTGAACCAGATGTCCTCCCTTCACGTGTTCCAAACCTACTTTTAAATGGTTCAAGTGGTATTGCTGTTGGTATGGCGACCAATATTCCTCCACACCGTATGGATGAGTTGATTGAAGCACTACTACATATAATTGATAACCCCTCTTGTGAAGATAGTGAGCTTTTCAGTTTTATTAAAGGTCCAGACTTTCCAACAGGTGGAATTATCTTTGGTAAAAAAGGGATAACCGATGCGTATACTACAGGACGTGGACGTATCAAGGTTAGAGCTAAAACCCATATAGAGCAAAAAGGAAACAGAGAGGTTGTCGTTATAGATGAACTCCCTTATCAGGTTAATAAATCAAGACTTATTGAAAACATTGCTCAGTTAGTACGTGAAAAACAGATAGAGGGTATCTCTGAGATTAGAGATGAGTCAGACCGTGAGGGTATGCGTGTGGTTATAGAGCTTAAGCGTGATGCTATGAGTGATATTATCTTAAACAACCTTTTCAAAAGTACACAGATGCAGACTACTTTTGGTATTATCATGTTAGCAATTGCTAACAAAGAGCCAAAAGTATTCAAACTGCGTGAACTGCTTGAGCTTTTCCTTCGACATAGAAAAACCGTTATTATTAGAAGGACTATTTTTGACCTTGAGAAAGCCCGTGCTAGAGCTCACATCTTAGAGGGTCTTAAAATTGCTGTTGATAATATCGATGAGGTTATTAGAATTATTCGTGAGAGTGAAGATACGGAGACAGCTAAAGTTGCTCTTATGCAAAACTTCTCTCTCTCTGAAATTCAAGCAACAGCTATTTTAGAGATGAAACTAAGACGTCTAACAGGTCTTGAGCGTGAAAAAATAGAAAATGAGTTGGCTGAACTCTATAAGCTTATTGACTACCTAGAGTCTATCTTGAAAAGTGAAGAGATACTTAATGGAATTATCGCAGATGAGCTTAAAGAGATAGGTGATAACTTTAAATCTGAGAGACGTACAGAGATTGTTGATGATTATGATGATATTGACATCGAAGATTTGATTCCAAACGAACCAATGGTGGTTACCATTACCCATAGAGGGTACATTAAACGGGTTCCAGTTAAACAGTATGAGAAGCAGAAACGTGGTGGTAAAGGGAAAATAGCTGTTACTACGTATGATGATGACTTTATAGAGCAGTTCTTTATATCTAGTACGCATGATACCCTAATGTTTGTAACTGATATGGGACAACTCTACTGGTTAAAAGTTTATCGTATCCCTGAGGGTTCACGGACAGCTAAAGGTAAGGCAGTCGTTAACCTTATAAACCTGAAACCTGATGAAAAAATTATGTCAATTATCCCAACAACAGATTTTGAGAATGATAAAGGCTTGGCATTCTTTACGCGTAAAGGTATCGTAAAACGAACCAATTTAAGTGAATATTCAAACATAAGAACCAATGGTGTACGGGCGATTAACTTAGATGAAGATGATAGTATTGTAGATACAAAAATTGTTAAGCCTGATACACAGTGGCTATTTGTAGCAACTAAAAAAGGTCAATGTATACGATTTAAAGTTGAAGATGCACGTGAGATAGGTAGAGTTGCACGTGGGGTAACAGCAATTAAATTTAAAATAGAAGATGATTTTGTTTGTGGTGCAGCAACCATAGAAGATGAAGAGCATGAGCTACTTATGTTGAGTGAAAAAGGTATTGGTAAACGAACCACTGCTTCAGAGTATCGAGAACAGAGTCGTGCGGGTAAAGGGGTTATTTCTATGAAGTTAACTCCAAAAACAGGTGATGTTGTAGGTGTTGTTATGGTTGAAGAGGACAAAGATATGATGTGTCTAACCAGTATTGGTAAAATGATACGTGTTGATATGGAAACCATACGAAAAGCAGGGCGTAATACCTCAGGTGTAAAAGTGGTAAATGTTGAACAAAAAGACATTGTGGTTAGTATGGCAAAGTGTCCAAAAGAGGCAGCAGAAGAGCCAGATGTGGTCAATGGTGATGTCTTAGACGATAATTAAAAGTAATAATTAATCTTTGCAGGGGTAGAGCTATGGCTCTACCCTTTATTAAACTTGAAACAAAACAAAACACCTCTTACTTAATTTCAATTCAAAACAATCATTAAAAGCCAGTACTTACACGCTATCTGTTAAAATAGCGTCTATTAAATTACCCATATTTATTATGGGACAAAAGGACAAATGTGAAACAGTATAATGTTGCTGTCGTTGGTGCAAGTGGAGCTGTTGGTGAAGAGCTTTTTAGAGTTTTAGAAGAGGTTAAATTTCCTATTGGAAACCTTTTACCGTTGGCAAGTGCAAATTCTGCAGGTGAGTATATTGAGTTCGCTGGTAAAGAGTATAAGATTGAAGAGTTAACTGAGAGTGTCTTTGAGGGGCGTGGTATCGATATCGCTTTCTTCTCAGCTGGTGGAAGTATCTCAGCTAAATATGCACAATATGCTGTAGAGTCTGGTGCTGTGGTCATTGATAACACTTCACACTTTAGAATGATTGATAATGTTCCGTTGGTTGTTCCAGAGGTAAACCCAGAAGATATAGAGCTTTGGGAAGATACAGGGATTATCGCCAATCCTAACTGTTCAACCATTCAGATGGTTCAGTTGTTGAAACCACTTCATGACTTATATGGTATCAAAAGAGTAGATGTCTCGACCTATCAAGCTGTTTCAGGAGCAGGTAAAGCAGGTATGGAAGAGCTGGTACGACAGATGCAAGAGTTTTTTGCTTTCAAATTAAGTGAAACAGAGTGTAGTGCTTTTGCTCATCAGATTGCGTTGAATGTCATTCCTCATATTGATGTTCCTCAAGAGAATGGATACACCAAAGAGGAGATGAAAATGGTGGATGAAACCAATAAAATTATGCACTCTGACTTTGCTGTATCTGCTACTTGTGTGCGTGTACCTGTTTTACGTTCTCACTCTGAGTCTATTACCATTACCTTTGAAGAGGGTATTGATGTTTCTGTTGAACAAGCACGAAAAGTGTTGGGTGAGTTTGAAAATGTTACTGTCATTGATGATATTGAAAACAATCAATACCCAATGCCAATCACTTCAACTGATACTGATGAGACTTATGTTGGGCGAATTAGAAAAGATATCTATGCCCCAAATATTTTACACCTTTGGGGTGTTGCAGATCAAGTAAGAGTAGGGGCAGCAACCAATGCTGTTCGAATTGCTCAAAAATGGATAAAACTGGAGGCTTAATATGGCAGAAAAAAGTAATTCCGATGTAGAAGAGAGACTTAAAATAGATGCTGCAAATAGCAGTTTGATAGAGACACTATTTGAAGGCGCTATTTGGCGTAGTAGATTCATTGTTATTTTGGCAGTAATTTTTGGACTGCTTGGTGCTATTGTTCTTTTTGTCGTTGCTTCTATGGATATATGGAGTGTTGCAGTTTATACCTTTGAGACTATTGTAACTCATGCACACCCTGATAAGTTTCATGAAGATATCGTTGCAGGTATTATTGGAGCAGTTGACCTCTATTTAATCGCTGTTGTTATGTTTATTTTCTCATTTGGTATCTATGAGCTTTTTATATCAGATATAGAAGAGGCAAGTGGTAAAAATGGTAGTAAAATACTTGCTATCCATTCACTTGACCAACTTAAAGATAAGATAGCAAAAGTCATTGTTATGGTTTTGGTTGTAAACTTTTTCCAAAGAGTTTTACATACAAGTTTTACAACACCAGTAGAGATGTTGTATTTTGCACTCTCTATTGCAGCACTTGCAGTAGGGTTATATTTTTTAGGAAAAGTAGGTAAATAATGAGTAAAATATTTGTAGATGCTTGTCTAGGTAAAGAGACCCCATACACCCCTGTATGGATGATGAGACAGGCAGGAAGATACTTGCCAGAGTATATGGCAGTAAGAGCTGAGGCAGGGAACTTTTTGAACCTTTGTCATGACCCTGAAAAAGCAGCAGAGGTTACCATTCAACCACTAGATATTGTGGGTGTTGATGCAGCAATTCTCTTTTCAGACATCTTGGTAATCCCTGATGAGATGGGAATGGATTTAGAGTTTATTAAAGGTTTTGGACCAAAATTTAATGACCCTTTAACTTCGCAAGAAGATTTAGACCGACTTATTGGTGGAGAAGAGGCAGCAAGTAAGTTGACTTATGTGTATGAAACTATTGAACTACTCAGAAAACAGCTTGATGAGCGTGGTGACGAGATAGCACTTATCGGTTTTACAGGAGCTCCTTGGACACTGGCTACCTATATGATAGAGGGACAAGGTACTAAGACGTATAACATTTGTAAAAAAATGATGTACTCAAACCCTGAACTACTTCA
>JAHZJZ010000218.1 GCA_022600655.1 Campylobacterota bacterium
GCTTCATAAAAACGACTTAAAACATTACTCTCACTACCTCTATATACTTTTACACCTAATTCAATTACATATTTAGCTAATATATCATTTTCTTCACTTATTGGAATAGCAACTACAACCTCATCTATAAAACAGTAGAAAACTACTCTCATTTGGGGATTAATACCCCAACCCATACTGTGCAAACGGAACAAGCTACTCCTACCTATGATGAAGTATTAGGAGAGTTTCAAGGAAACCATCAACTTATAAACTTTATCGAGCGAATGGTTGCTGAACATGGTTTTGAGAGAAGATACTTAAATCAAATATTTTCACAAGCACAAAATCACCAATTAATTCCTCAGACAAAAAGTTGTGAAACAAGCTATAGCTCTTACGCCGTAACGGGAAAATGGGATCGATATAGAAACTGTTTTATCTATGAAAAAAACATTCAAAGAGGACTTGACTTCTGGAATAAATATCAAGATGTTCTAGAGCGTGCTGAGCGAAGATACGGTGTTCCTGCTGAATATATTGTTGGTATTGTCGGTATTGAGACTGCGTATGGTGTTAACTTTGGAAAACATAGAGTTATTGATGTTTTAACCACCAAAAGTATGTTAGGTCATAGAAGAGCAAAGTTTTATACCGATGAGTTAGAGAAATATCTTATCTTAACGCGTGATGCTGGACTTGAACCAACTGAACTTATGGGTTCAACCTCTGGTGCATTAGGGTATGGACAGTTTATCCCTAGTTCATACCTAAGGTTTGCGGTAGATTTCAATGGCGATGGAAGTACAGACTTATGGAATGCAGAAGATGCGATTGGAAGTATTGCTAACTATTTTGCTAGAAATGGATGGAAGCGTTCACTCAAACAGATAGCCGTTCGGGCGAAATATAGAGGTAATAGGTTTAAAAGACTAAAAACAGGCTATAAAACAAAATACTCTCAATACAAACTGCGAAAAAAGCATAAAATCACCCCTCGTTCACAAATGTACTACCGTGGACCAGTTTCACTGCTTCATCTACACAGAGCCTCTTATGATGAACTCTGGTTCGGAACACATAACTTTAGAGTGATTACCACCTATAACCATAGCTCATACTATGGTATGGCTGTCTACCAACTGGCTCAAGAGGTAAAAAGAAGACGAGGCTAACAAAAGAGGATTTTTAAAAATCCTCTTTTGTTTTTGCACTCTCAACAATTGAAATAATCAGAGTGTATATATTTGCAATAATCGCACCAGTAACCAAACCTAAAATTAGATTAATATGCTCACCACTACCAAACTGAAACATAAAAAATGCTGGAAGAAGATGCAGGTCTGCTACCAAAGAACCAGCCAAAAGCTCTGCTGAAAGCAGGTTTCTAACGCCTAGTTTGAGTATGGTGGAGACAAGGTTAATACTTCCTGCTGCAAAGAGTGCAACCACCGTATGTTCATAAAGAAATGAGACAGAGGTTGTGAGACTCATTAGTGTGAAAAAGATATAAAAGACTTTACCCCAATTCATTGCGTAAGCTCCTTAAAACAATTTTGAAATACAAAAAAATTATATTTAAAAATGGTTTGTAGCGTGGGCATTCCTGCCCACGAAATATGAGTTCATAATATAATCATCGTGAGTTAGAAAACCCACGCTACCAAACTACATCGTACCCTGTTCATACATAGCACGCATCTTCTCTTTCTCTTTTTCACGCTTAAGTGCTGCAGCCTCTTTCTCTCTAAAGTCAACGATAGAGAACTTCAACCACATTAAAATAGGTGAAGCAACAAAGATAGATGAATATGTACCTACAACCACACCCACTAAAAGTGTAAATGAGAATCCACTAATAATCTCACCACCAAAAATATAAAGTGTCAAGACCACAAAGAAGGTAGTAAGTGAAGTCAAGGTCGTACGTGAAAGTGTACGTGTAACCGACTCATCAATAACCTCTTCTAAATTAGGAGATTTAATGGTACGAATACCCTCTCTAATTCTATCAAATACAATTACGGTATCATTTAATGAATACCCAAGAATTGTTAAAATCGCTGCTAAAATAGGTAGATTAATATCTATTTGGAACAGAGCCAATGCTCCCAATGAGATAGTAACATCGTGTATCAATGCAACAACAGAAGCCAAAGCAAAACGCCATTGAAATCTAAATGAGATATAGAGAAGAATACCAATGATGGCTAAAAGCATCGCCATAATTCCCTTAGTTCTTAACTCATCACCAACAGCAGGTCCTACCATATCAACCCGTCTTATCTCAAACTCACCAGTAGCTTGAAGCATCTGACGAACTTCATCACCTGTATCAGTACCTACCTCTTTTGAGCTACTTTTGGTACGGATAACAATCTCTTCATCACTTCCAAAGTAGGTTACACTAGCACCACTGTAAGCTTTGTTTTCACTCAGAATATCTCTAACTTTTTCAATTGGAGCGTTGTCTTTATACTGTACTTGAATAACTGTACCACCAGCAAAATCAATACCGTAGTTTAGACCCTTAGTAGCTAAAAGTCCTAAAGAGAGAACCACTAAAACAATAGAGAAGATACCAAATCGTTTAGCATTTTGCATAAACTTTACAACGGGTTTATTATATTTAAATACTTCCATTATTTCGCTCCCTCTGCTTTAATTCCAAACCAAAAGTTTAACTTCTTCTTATCAATCTTTGGCAAGATCCATTGATAGATACCATGTGTACCTAAAATAGCCGTTAACATCGATGCCAAAATACCAATACTAATGGTTAAAGAGAACCCTTTAATCGGTCCTGTACCATAAGCAAAGAGTACTACAGCTGCGATAAGTGTCGTAATGTTTGCATCCCAAATCGCAGTAAAGGCATTGTTGTACCCCTGCTCAATCGATTTGGTAATAGAGTTTCCAGCATGAAGTAGTTCACGTATTCTCTCATTGATAATAACGTTGGCATCAACTGCCATACCAACAGTTAGAACAATACCTGCCATACCTGGCAGGGTTAAGGTCGCTTCAAACAGAGACATAATCGCTAATATAAGGAAAAGGTTTGCTACCAATGCTACATTTGAAATAGCCCCAGCCATTCCATAATAAAGGAACATAAAAATAATAACCATCAAAAAACCAACAGCTAAAGCGATAGAAGAGGCTTTAATACTGTCTGCTCCAAGGCTAGGTCCTACACTTCGTTTCTCTTCAACTTGCACAGGAGCCAGTAACGCACCTGAACGCAATGCAATCGCAACATCATGTGCCTCTTGTGGGGTAAAGTTTCCAGAAATTTGTCCAGAACCTCCACCAATACGCTCACGAATGACAGGTGCAGAGTAGACTTTACCGTCTAAAACAACAGCCATTCTCTTTCCAACACTCTTTCCTGAGAAGTCACCAAATATTTTGGCTCCCTGCCCGTTGAGTTTAAAGTTAATAAGGGGTTGATTGTTTTGTTGGTCGTATCCAACTTTGGCATCAACCAACATAGAACCATCTAAAATAGGGATAGAGTAGAGAAGATATTTGATGTTCTCATCATTTACATCTCTTAAAATCACATCACCATACTGCTCTGCTTCCTCTTCGCTCATCGCATCAACACGTGCAGCTCTACCCTCATCAACAGCCATCATCTGTAGGTGGGCAGCTTTAGCAATTAACTCACGAACACGCTGTTCATCTTCTTGGCTTTTGATTCCTGGTACTTCTACTAAAATCTTATCTAGACCCTGTTTTGCAACAGTGGGTTCAGCCAAACCAAACATATTTAAACGGTTACGTATGGTATCAACAGCTTGGTTAATGGCATTTTGTTTGGTCTCTTCAACTAATAGTGGACTTAAACTTAATTCAAAGTTTAAACCATCCTGTTTAACGCTAATGCCTTTAAACTCTTCTGCTAATAGTTTAGTTACTTTTGCTAAGTCTTCATTGTCTAAGAGTTCAAAACTAACCACACCATTGTCAACTTTTAGCTCATCAAAAATAATCTCATTATCTTCCAAGTTATACTTAATACTTGTACCGATAGATTTTACTTTTGACTCTACAGCCACTTCACTTTTTACACTAAGAAGCATATGTAACCCACCTTGCAGGTCAAGTCCTAGTGTAATCTTTTTTCCCTCTTCACTTTGAGTTAATGAAGGAATCGAAAAAACCACCCCAAAAATCAAAGCAAAGAGAAAAATAACAACTCTATAATTTAAATTAGCCATTCCTTACTCTACGTCCTTCTTAACGACATATGCTTTATCTAATTTAACAATTGATGTATCATTCAGTTTGATTTTGATAAAATTTTCTTCAACTTTAGTAATTTCAGCATAGATACCACCTGAAGTCAAGACCTTATCACCTTTTTCTAATGAATCTAACATTGCAAGATGCTCTTTCTGTTGTTTCTGTTGAGGTCTGATAATTAAGAAGTAAAAAATTACAAACAAAATAATGAGTGGTAGAAATTGTGCTACTTGTTCCATAAGGGAATCCTTTGAGTTTATATATAAAAATAGGCGATTATTTTACCATTAAGAAGATAACAACAGGCTTTTTCATCGCCTTTTTAAGTTCGGGAGCAATGTACCTCGATTGGCTGGGTTTTGTGAACTATTTTATCAACACTGTTCTAGGTCTATTGACACTATACTGGCTTCTTCAAAGTGATAGAAAAGTCTGGTTTTGGGCAGGTTTTGGCATAGGAGTGCTATGGTTCTGGTGGATTTCTATGAGCTTTTTTAACTACGGTTTTGGCTGGGCTGTTCCCATAGGTGTCACCATTACGGCATTTGTCTATGGTGTACTCTTTTTTCTTATTGCTAAAATAGCAGAGTTTCTTGAGCATCAAGGGCAGAGACATGGCTCTGCCTCTACATTAATTGGTTTGACTATTAAAGCATTGGGACTACTTATTCTCTCTTATATTCACCCTTTTGGATTTGATTGGTTCAAACCAGAGCTTATTTTTACCAACAGTTATTTGGGTATTGAGAAGTGGCAATTTGCCATCGTACTTTTTGCTATTGCTATGAGCATCTATAAACAACAAGGGCGAGGGCAGACACATTGGTCTGCCCCTACGGTTTTGTTGTTGATTATATTTGCTTACCCTTTTGCTTCGCACTTTAACAACACACCTCTACCTAAACACAACATCGTCATCTCAAACTCCATGACCAATGTTCACGATAAATGGAATCCAGAGCTTCAACCTGCCCATGTCGATATGGTCTTTAAGAAAATAGACAGAGCCATAGAAGAGAAAAGAAAACTAATTATCTTTCCTGAGTCTATTTTTGCATTTTTTGTCAATACCAAACCTGACCTTATGACAGCACTTCAAGCTGCTTCAAATGATATTGGCATTGTCATCGGTGGACTCTACTGGGACAATGGCATACCACGGAACTCGACCTATATATTTAAAGAAGGAAGGTTTCAAATCGCCAACAAAGCCGTACTTGTTCCCTTTGGAGAACAGAACCCTCTCCCTAAATGGATGGGGTCTATTATCAATGAACTCTTTTTTGATGGAGCCCCTGACTATGTAGCTTCTGCTGATGTAACCGACTACACCATCAACGGCGTAACCTATAGAAATGCCATATGCTACGAAGGAAGCTCTGAAGAGCTTTATGTTGGTAATCCTAAACAGATGATACTCATCTCCAACAACGGCTGGGTAGCCCCTTCTATTGAGCCTACTCAACAGAAGATTTTGCTTCAATACTATAGTAAAAAATATGGAACGACTATTTACCATACGGCGAATATGTCACCGTCGTATACGGTTCATAATGGGAAGGTTTATTAAACATTTCAACTTTTCTTTTCATATAAATATGCACTATACCACATATTTAAATTTTAAATTAAGAAAAAAAGAGTAAAATCAAAGAAATATGCACTATACTACATTAAAAGAATAAATTATGAATCGAAAAGAAATAGGTCAATCTATTAAAGATAGACGTAAACAACTTAACATTACACAAGTAGAGTTAGCTCTACTAAGTGACCTAAGTGTACGTCAACTCTCCGATATAGAGACTGCAAAA
>JAHZJZ010000219.1 GCA_022600655.1 Campylobacterota bacterium
AAAACCAGTGGTAGCGAAGCTGCTGTAAAAATATCATCACTCATTGAGACTAAAATTATATTTTTAACTGCCTATTTTGACCAAGAGATGATGGATTATGCACTTGAAGCAGGGGCTGTTAACTATTTGATTAAACCCTATAAAGAGAAACAGATACTTGCTGCTTTGGAGATTGCTTTACGACAAACTGATACCAAGTCAAGTAAGCAACAGACTCATACATCCATACCTCTTATGTGTGACTACATATATAACACCCAAAAACAGAGACTTTACAGAAACGAGAAAGAGGTTAGCTTAAGTAAAAAAAGTCTTTTACTTATTCACTGTTTGGTACTAAACATCAATAGCACCGTTTCAAAAGAGGAACTCTCACACTATATCTATGGAGAGAATAAAGACTCTAGTACCATCCGTACTTTGGTTTTTAGACTACGTAAACAACTTGAGTGTGATATGATTGAAAATATTAGTGGTTTAGGATACAAAATTGTATCTGACTGAAAATAATGATAAAATAATCTTCATAAATCTCCAAAGGAAAAACCATGGTCAATCTTTATGAAAAACTCGGACTCTTTTACCTCGGTCGTGATGTTGAAAAACAGACACAAGAAGCTACCGAAGCCCTAACCCTACTTAAAAACAAAAACTTTACCACTCATGCAGCTATTATTGGTATGACAGGTTCAGGTAAAACAGGTTTAGGTATTGGACTGATTGAAGAGGCAGCGATTGATAATATTCCTGCCATTGTAATTGACCCCAAAGGAGACATGGGAAACCTGCTACTCACCGACCCTACATTCAATCCTAAAAGCTTTGAACCATGGGTAGAGGATGAGGCTCATACTAAGGAGAAAGATGTTGCAACTTATGCACAAACCATATCTTCTATGTGGCAAGAGGGTATTAAAAGAGACCATCAAGATGAAGAGCGTGTAGCCAAATTTTCTGCTGTAGAGAAGAGCATCTACACCCCAGGAAGCTCTTCAGGAGTTTCGATTAATGTCTTGGGTTCACTTGATGCTCCTCCAACAGAGATTACCAACGATGCTGATAGTTTTGCTTCATATCTCAAAAGTTCTGTCTCCTCTCTGCTCTCACTTATAGGCATAGAGGCTGACCCTGTAAGCTCTAAAGAGTACCTACTGATTGCTCAACTGCTCTCTAATGCTTGGATGAGTGGAGAAGATGTCTCACTTGAGGCTCTCATCGGCTCTATTATTAACCCTCCATTTGAAAAGATAGGGGTCTTACCACTAGAGAGTTTCTACCCACAAGCTGCTCGTTTTACACTGGCTACTAAGTTTAATGCTGTTATCGCCTCCCCTACTTTTGCTTTATGGCTAAAGGGTGAAGCGTTGGATATTCAGAGTCTGCTCTATGATGAGAATGGAAAGGCCAAAGTCTCCATCTTCTCTATTGCTCATCTTAATGATGATGAACGGATGTTCTTTGTTACCCTACTACTCAATAAATACATTGCATGGATGCGACGGCAGAGTGGTACTTCAGCCCTGAAAACCATGCTCTATATGGATGAGATATATGGCTTTTTCCCACCAAGTAAAAACCCACCAAGTAAAGAGCCAATGCTTCTACTCCTTAAACAAGCCCGAGCTTTTGGTGTAGGGGTCGTACTTAGTACGCAAAACCCTGTCGATTTGGACTATAAAGGTCTCTCTAACATAGGAACATGGTTTATAGGTCGGTTGCAGACTTCACAAGATATTGACCGAGTTATAGATGGGCTAGGGGGTAAAGTAGGGGGAAGTTATAGTAAAAGTGAAATAAAAACCCTCTTAGCTAACCTCAATAAACGAACCTTTTTCTTAAAATCAGCCCATTTAGATGATATACGACTCTTCACTACCCGTTGGGTTCTCTCTTATCTTAAGGGGCCTCTTAAAGCGAGTGATATATCTAAACTCATGGAGAGTAAAAAAGCCAATGCTACCCCTCAAACTATTGTTTCAACGCCTAAAGAGCATAATAACGGTTACCAAGAGTTTGTTACCCTAGACAGCTCCATAGAGCAGCAGTTTGCAGTTGATGTAACAGGACAAAACCAGTTTAGAGCTACGCTACAAGGAGAGGTCAACCTACACTACTTTAACCAATCTAAAGGGATTGATGAGAACGAGTCACTCTGTCTTAATATAGAGTTATATGAAGATGAGACCCACAGTTGGGACGATGCAATGGAGCTAGAGCAGTGTAACTCACTTAGCAGTTCTGCACCAAGTAATGCTAAGTTTGCTCCTTTAAGTTCTGAAATATCTAATGATAAAGGGCTACGAAAAACTAAAAAATCGTTAGTAGATTGGGTTTATAGTAATAAGCGACTCATTACCTATAGGTGTAGCTCCCCTAGACTCTCTTCAAATCCTTATGAGCCTCTAGGAGAGTTTAGAGTACGGATAAAAGATATTTTAGATGATAAAAAAGAGATAGAGATAGAGAAACTTCAAGAGCGATATGAGAAAAAAGAGCAGACCCTACTTAGACGACTAGACCGTGCCAAAGCCCAAGTGGAAAAAGAGGAGGCTGACTCAACCAAATCAATGATAGATACAGGGATAGCTGTACTAGGAGCCTTGTTTGGAAGAAGCAGTGCCTCTAAACTTGGAACCGCCCTCTCTAAAGGGAGTAGAGCTTACAAAGAGCGAGGTGATATTAGCCGTGCTATGGAACAGGTCGAGAAGATTCGTGAGGAGATAGAGGAGTTGGGGCATGAGTTAGAAGATAAACTTAGTGATTTAGCACTCAAGTATGATGTAGAAAATATAGAGCTTAGTGAATCAGCGATGAAACCTAGAAAGAGTGACATTGAGGTAAAAAACCTTAGTATTGTTTGGATTGTGTAGAGTGAAGTTTCTTAATACGCTTCTACTCTCTTTTATATCATTTATTACTATAGGATGTGGAGAGTACACCTGTTCATGTCCTAATGACTACAAAGTATACCTACATAAACTATTTCTAACCGAATACTTTTGGTCAGATACCATACCAAAAAATGTTAACTATAACCAATACAGTTCACCTCAAGATATGATAAATAATTTAAAATATACGCCGAAAGATTACTGGAGTACCGCCATTACCAAAGAGGAGAATGATAACTTTTTTAATCAAAAATCAGGTGGTTTTGGTTTTGGACATACCCAAGATGCTGAGGGTAACAGAGTCGTTTTTTTAATACGTATCGACTCACCTGCTTTTTACGCAGGTTTAAAACGAGGTGATACTATTCAAATGGTTAATGATCAAGAGGCTACGCTTGAGAATATTTTAGAAGCGAGTGAAAATTTAGATGTTCCTACAAACTTTACTATTTATAGACCCAGTAGTGATGAGACTTTAGACTTAAATATAACTTCACAAGAGTATACCTTTAAAGTAACAAAAAGCTCAACAGTCACTACAGATAACAACGAAACAGTAGGATACTTACTCTTTGACTCTTTTACAGGAACAGCCACCACTGAAGTAGACCAAGCCTTTGACTATTTTCAAGCACAAAATATTGAGAAACTGGTCATTGACTTGCGTTATAACGGAGGTGGTTCAGTGACAACCACCTCCATACTACTAGATAAACTACTAAGAGATAGAGACGAAGAGATACAATTTACCCTAGCATGGAATGATGATAACCAATATAAAAATGAAGTGGCTCATTTTGAAACAGATGATAACTCACTGGAGCTGAAACAAATTATTTTTTTAACCACAAATATGACCGCTTCGGCCAGTGAAATTGTTATTAATGCACTAAAACCCTACTTAGGTGACAATGTTGTGACCATTGGAAGCAAAACACATGGTAAACCTGTAGGTATGTCAGGTAAAACCGATGGAACTTACATCTATTACTTAGTAAATTTTGTTATTAAAAACAGTGATGGTTTCTACGACTATTTCAGAGGACTTGGGGTTACAGAGGGGTGTGAGGTTGAAGATGACATCTATCATGAGCGGGGTAGTCCAAGTGAAGGTATGTTACAAAAAGCTCTCTTTTATATTGATAATAATCACTGTTAAGGCGAATTCTGCTAAAATTCCAAGATTATTAATGGAAAAAGGATTGTAATGAACGTTACAGCAACAAAAACTGATACAGCAAACGTATTAGTAACAGCAAAGATTGAAAGTGCTGATATTGAAAAGAACCTCAACAAAACAGCAAAACAACTTGCTAAAACAACCAATGTAGATGGTTTTAGAAAAGGTAAAGTACCTGTAGCAACCATCAAACAGATGTATGGTGAAAAACTTGGTCAAGATGCTGAAAATGAAGCTGTACAAGAGATTGTAGCTACAGCAAAAAAAGATCTTGAACTTAAAGCTGAAGATATTATTGGTGACCCAACTTTTAAAAAGTATGAAAAAGTTGAAGATGGTATTGAAGTAGAGTTAACTATCTCTCTTAAGCCAACTATTGAAGCTGAAGGTTATGATAAACTAGCACCAAGCTATGATGAGCCAACTGTTGAAGCTGACGAGTTAGAAGAGAGACTAAACAAGCTTCTTGAAAACAATGCCCCATTTAAAAAGCTTACTGAAGAGAGAGCTATAGAGAGTGGTGACCAAGCAAACTTTGACTTTGTTGGTAAAGTTGATGGTGAAGAGTTTGATGGTGGTAAAGCTGAAGGTTTTGAGCTTGTTATCGGTTCAGGTCAGTTCATCCCTGGTTTTGAAGATCAAATGATTGGTATGAGTAAAGATGAGACTAAAGATCTTACGGTAACTTTCCCAGAAGAGTATCAAGCTAAAGATTTAGCTGGTAAAGAGGCTGTATTTACAGTAACACTTCACGAGATTAAAGCAAGAGGTGCGGTAGAGCTTGATAAGGAGATGGTTAAAAAACTGATTCCTGGTGATGAAGAGGCAACAGCTGACACTGTAAAAGAGAAAATTGAAGAGCAGATTAAATCTGAAAAAGTTTCAAAAATCTATAACGAAGAGCTTAAGCCAAAACTTATGGAAGCACTAGTAGCTGAGTATAGTTTTGACCTTCCAGAAAACATTGTTGAGCAAGAGATTGATGCACAAATCAATCAAAAAGCTCAAACTATGAGTGAA
>JAHZJZ010000220.1 GCA_022600655.1 Campylobacterota bacterium
AAATTTTCAAAAGTAGAACCAAAATTTAAAAATGAATCCCATAATGACGACTCTGAAATAGAAACATTATTATCTGATGTAGATATCATACTTTTCCCCTTTTATTGTATAATAAATTTTTTTGATTATTAACATTATATATTATTATGATAAATGGATGGTAAATAGAGAAATAAAGTAACCCAAGGAGGGTTACTTTTAAGGGATTTTTATTTTAGAGATGAGTAACTCTCCTCCAATCTCCTTAACCGTAACAAGGTGTCTACTAACCCCTGTAAGCTCTTTTTTACTGTTTGAAATAACATAGTCAAACTCTATTTTAATCGTTACCTCTTTAGACTTTTTATCTATGGTAGTGGTAGTCAGTTTCATATTACTATAGACGCGTTTAGTCCACTCTTTAAAGTATTTCTCTTTATCTTTTAGTACATCCTCTTTAGAGGCATTTTTCGTACGATAGTAGTTACTTAGAGGATAAGCAAAGAGATTTACAAACTCATGGGCATTACTGCTATGCATCTCTTTTCGGTAAAGGTTTTGTACCACTGTTTTGGCTTTTGACTCTAAAGTAGGTGTTGGTTTTGAGCTTTTATCTCCTACCATAATGGAGTCTGCTTCTTTAGCATAATCACTAATTCGACTATCATACATCGCTTCACTAATAACAGCAGGAAGTTGGCACTCACCCTCTGTAGTGACAATAAGTGGGGTAAAGATAAGCCCTTGGTTTGGTATAACACGATGAGATTGTGCAATGTTATCATACTTCTCTTTTTTAGCTAGGTCAATAAAGTGTAGTACTCTATCATCTCTAATCTCTCTATACTTTTGGTTAATATTGACATTTTTAAACTTCTCATTACGCTCTGTGATGTTGCTGTTCACAACGCTTAGACAAGCAGGAATACGTTGGTTTACTACCACATCATTAATTTTTCCCATATTGGCAACAGTAACTTTAGCGTAAATTTTATCCCCCTGTTTTAGGTGACTTAGAGAAACTTTTTGAGTATCTTCATCAATAAATTCACGCATAATACTTAATGGTTGAGCCGAAGAGAGAGTGTTTTTCATCGCTTTTGGCAGATGTTTAACCAGCTCAATATTATAACTCATCGTAGCAGATTTTGGTGTAAGTGTAATAGTGTCACTCTTTAGTTTTTCAACAACCATACTAATAGCTTGTGTATGTTTTTGACTTTGACCATTGATGTCCAATGTAACATCGAGTTTACTCTTTTTTGGTTTACCCAAATAGAGACTAATAGCTTTAAGAGCCATGGCTTTCTCTTGCGTAGAGTAGAGTTCATCAAGACTCTGTTGCACCGTTGCTAAATCTTTGGCCTCTTTCTTAAAGTATTGTGACTTAACCATAAAGTGTAAGAACATATCTCTACGGTTAGATTCAAAGTTTCCACTAAGGTTTCCATAGTTTCTTGTATAGCTTTTTAACGTATTAGGCATACTATTATATAGCTCTAAGGCTTTTTGCTCTTTGCCTTGCATTTTAAAAATAGCCGCTAGATAATAGGTTGATAAAAAGTGTTTCTCATAGAGTTTCTGCTCTAGTAACATGTTTGCAGAACTGGCATCTAGGTTATGGTCTTCAGCTAAGATATAGGCAGCATAGATACGATGAAACTTGCTGTATTGAGCTAAGTATTGTGCATTTTGTGTGGTTACAGATTTGAGCATTTTAATGATTTTTTCAATCATACTAGACTCTATTTCTACGCCATCACGTTTCAGTTCTAAAAGGGTTTGTGCCGCATAGAGTGAGGCATAAGGGTGAACCTCTCCACCCTCTTCCCAATAGCTAAACTCACCATAGTAGTTTTGCATATTACGTAGCTTTTTAATACCTTGACGTATAAAGTTTTGGCTCTCTCCTACTAAGGTGTCATTGGCTAAAAAAGTATTGGCATGGTGCATCGCTAAGAGTTTTGAAGTGGTCTGCTCAACACAACCATAAGGGTAAGCGATGAGGTATTTTAAATCATCTCTCATAGAACCTATAAGATTGTCAGAGAGGGTTAGGTAGACTTTTGCCCCTTTATACGCGTTAGGAACCGTAAATGTTTCAGTTTTATTACTAATACCTTTAAAGGTTTTGGTAGAGATGGCGTAAGGGTTATAGATAGGAAGTTCAACACTTTTACTTACCTCTTCATGCCCAAAACTGGCTTGAATGTTAATCTCTCCCTTTCCTACCTCTTTGGCTGTTAGTTTGGCATTTAGAAGTTTAGAGCTGTTGGCTGGAATGGTCATATTTGACTCACTTATATCAAAGCTAAGATTGTCAGACAGTTTACTACTTAGGGTGATGGTTTTTGTTGTTTTAGTGGTATTGAAAATTCGTATAGGAACATCAATCTTATCACCTGCTAGAGTATACTTAGGGTAAGAAGGTTTTATCATAATGTCATCTTTAACAATTAGCTCTTTAGAATTTACACCCAAACTATCTTCATTGATAGCAATCGCTATAATGGTTGCTTTACCATTAAACTCTGGTATATCAATACCTAAGCTTCTGTTGTTATCTTTCAGTTCAAAAATACCCGACCATAACATAAATGGTTTAACACGTTTACCTAAATCTGGTGGGAGATGTTTTTGCTTTTTTGCTATGGCTATATCACCTGCACCAAAGTCGATGAGTTTTCCTTCTGTGAGGTAGGCTAAGAGTTGGTCATAGAGGTCATAGTATGAGAGTTGCTTGTTTGGCTGTTGGTTAAAGTGTTCAAAAATTTTAGGCTCTTCTTGTCTGGCTAACTGCAGTATGCCTGTGTCGACAATACTAACTAATACTTTAGATTTTTTATTGGCACTTAGACCTATCTTGAGCGTTGTTTTAGATTTACTATGGGTAGGTGTATCTATTTTGATATCTATCTTATGAGCATTACGATTTGCTTTAATATATTGATACCCCATGGCTCTAAATGGAATCAGTGCTGAAGAGGTATCAGAGGCACGGTAGGCTGTAGCATGTAAGTAGGCTCCATGCTTTATATCACTCTCAATAGGTATCTCTACTTTGGCTACCCCTTTGTCTATACTAAGACGTTCATAATACAACACTTTATCACTCTCAAGGGTAACAAACAGCTCCCCTTTTAAAATAGGTGATTTAATGGTGGCTAGAAGCTTGTCACCTTTTTGGTAGAGTCTATCTTCAAAGTGAATCTCTACGGATTTTAGGTCATCTTTGGGAGAGAGATTACTATACTCTTGCCACCAAACATCAAACTCACTACTGGCACTATGACCTCCTAAACGGTCATGAATTTCGATAATATAGTTCCCATTTTCACCAACGGTTTTACTAAAAGCTTCATTGGATTTAAGACTAAAGCTATCAATGGTTGTCATCTCTTTCTCCCACTCATAGTTTCCACTGCTGTAACTGTAGTGCCACTCTACTTTTTTTATGATG
>JAHZJZ010000221.1 GCA_022600655.1 Campylobacterota bacterium
ATTTCTTTTTTATTAGATAATTAAAGAATTATCTCTCTATTTTAATTAGATATTTCTCTATTTTTAATATAATTAGGAAATATCTAAGGAGAAAAAGATGACCTTTGTTGAACGAAAAAATGAATTAGAGATACTAGAGAGTGCTTATCAGCAACCATCCTCTTCTTTTGTCGCTGTTTATGGAAGACGACGCATTGGTAAAACTGAACTGGTCAATAACTTTTTTCAAAGTAAACCCTGTTTTCTCTTTTCTCTAACAGGTGCATATAATGCTACTTTTCAAGCCCATCTTGATAACTTTAGTGATAAGTTTTGTTCAGCCTTTGGCTATCTTTCCAGTGAAGTCAATTTTAAAAGTTGGAGTGATGCATTTAGAGCTTTACGCGATGCTATAACTAAAGTAGAGACCCAAAAAGATTGTAAGATAGGTATCTTTATAGATGAACTCCCTTGGTTATCTGGGATGAAAGATAATGGTTTCAAGAGTGCCTTGTCTCTCTTTTGGAATGATTTTGCTTCTAAGCGGGATGATATTATGTTGGTGGTTTGTGGCTCTGCAACCAGTTGGATTATCGAACATATTATTGAAGATAGAGGCTCATTAGCCAATCGTGTCACAGCGATTATCCATCTACAAAGCTTTACACTTAAAGAGACCAAATCATTTTTTTTGGCTCATGGTTATAAAAATATCTCCCAGAAAGATTTGGTAGAGTACTATATGGTCTTTGGTGGGGTGGCTCACTATCTCTCTTTGGTCAATCCACGAAAAAGCTTTATTCAAAATATTCAGATCATATTCTTTTCACAAAATGGCGTACTCCGAACCGAATATAGCCGACTCTTTAGAAGTCTTTTTAATAATTTTCATGTTCATGAACTCATCATCAAAACACTGGTCAAAAGCTGGAGTGGTCTTAGCTTTGCTGAACTAAAAAAGATAAAAAAGTTATCCTCTAGCTCAACATTGCACTCTGCTTTGGATGAGTTGGAGGCTTCTGGGTTTATTGTAAAACATTTTAAATATGGTCAACAAAAACGAGATACACTTTACCGTGTAAAAGACCCATTTTTATTCTTTTTTACCAAGTGGGTTGAGACCACCTCTTCGGTTGAAATTTTTCAAAACAGAAACTACTTTTTGAGTCTCTATCAGACACAAAAATACAAGATATGGGCAGGTTACGCGTTTGAAAATATCTGTCACAATCACATCTTAGAGTTAAAAGAGGCTCTAGGAGTTGGGGCAGTGCTTACGACTAGTCACTACTGGCGATATGTCTCTAAAACCAAAGATGAACAGGGTGTGCAGATTGACCTATTGCTTGTGAGAGCCGATGGGGTAGCGAATATTATCGAGTGCAAATATAGCAGTAGTGAATTTGTGATAGATAAAAAGTATGCTCAAAATTTGGAAAATAAGGTATCTGTTTTTAATGAAGTGACCAAGTATGCACATACCACTACAGTGGTGATGTTTACGCTTAATGGGGTGAAACGGAATGAGTATTCTGATTATCTTGTTGAGGACTCAGTTTTGGTTGAGGGGATTGTGTAATGAACTCCAAAAGTTAAACCACTTAATTTGGAATTTTTATTTTAAATGATAGAATAAAAAGAAGAGAATCAAGGAACAACAAAATGAGTACAAAAAGAAAAAGTTATAGTGCAGACTTTAAAGCTAAATTGCTTTTAACACTCTTTATATTTATACTCTTCACAGGTTGTGGAGCAAAATATTCTAAAGCAACAGCAGCTTCTGCTCCTGCTTATCCATCTGCCCAAACACCTATTGTCTATACCAGTGACCCTATGGCTTCAACGCCAAGTATGCCTACTCCTACCAAACGAATCATTACCCAAAGAGCCGATATAAAAGTAGAGGTGGATAAGATTGAAGAGGCAAAAGAGGCTTTGAAGACTCTGCTTGAAAAGAGTGGAGGTCACATTGTCAATACTCGTCATTATGAAGATAGCTACAATGCTTCAGCCAAAGTCCCCTCTACTAAATTAATCGCAACACTAGACGAGATAGCCAAGCTTGGTGATAAAATATCCCAATCCGTCAGTCAAAATGATGTTACCAACCAGTTTGTTGACCATAAAGCGAGACTCAAAAACTTAGTACTATTTCGTGATAAGATGCAAAATCTTTTGAGTCAGACAACTAAGATAGAAGAGATACTCAAAATAGAGAGAGAACTGGGTCGTGTACAGACCGAGATTGATGCTATTCAAGGTCGATTGAAATATCTAAAAGATGCCGTAACTCTTTCACCCATAGAGATAAACCTTGAAGAGAAAACAGTTTATGGACCATTAGGATATATCGCTAATGGTATCTGGTGGGTGACCAAGAAGTTGTTTGTGATAAAATAGAAGTAGTATGCAAGGTAAAATCATTAACTATAACTCTGAAAAAGGGTATGGATTTATCTATTCTGAGTTACATGAAGAGAATATATTTGTTCATAAATCTTCCCTCATCAATGCCAGAGAACTTTTTGTTGGACAGCGTGTTGAGTTCCAGGTAAAGAGAACAGAAAAAGGTCTCTCAGCCACCTCTGTTGTGGCGGGAGCTAAACAGCAGTCGCCATACCTTATCTTTGGACTCATATCGGCTATCATTACGATAGGTATCTCTATATATTTATCACAGAAGATGAATCCCGTTTTAGCCTATCTTGTGGCTATCAATGTTACAACTTTTCTACTTTATGGTTATGATAAATTCATCTCCTCAACCCAAAGCGTAAGAGTACCTGAATGGAATTTGCATGGAGTTGCTCTACTGGGTGGGTCACCTGCTGGATTGGCTTCTCAACAGTTGTTTAGACACAAGACGCTCAAAGGGTCTTTTCAATTGGTCTACTGGTCTGTTGTCATACTACAAGTTGGGGGTACTTTATGGGTTTTTTGAATAAAAAATTAAAACTTAAAGCTTGTTTCAGGATACTATTTTATGGGGATTTACAGTAGTTTTTTATATTTTTATGGCTGAGAGGAAGGGATTCGAACCCTCGGTGAGTTACCCCACACAGACGTTCCAGGTCTGCACCTTCGACCACTCGGACACCTCTCAATCATTTATGAAGAGCAGAATTATATCAATTATTTTTTAAAACCCCCTAAATTTAATATTTTATAAGCTATCTTTGGTTAATATTGCACTGCCTCTTTTAGACCTATGCAATGGGACTGGTGGACAACGGGTCAGGATGGGAACATAGCAGCCCACCCACCTTTACTGTGTGCCGTAGGAATCTGGAAGGGGTACTTACTCTTTTAATACCTCTTAAACATAAAAAATCACCAACTTTATATCTTCTTACATAACTAAAATTTATGAATTTGATTTTTTTTATTTATTTAAAATAACATATTTAAATACTAATAAATTTTATTTGTTATATAATCTAGATAAAAAATTTTAGGAGACCTCTACAACATGAAACACTTGATTACACTTTTAGCCTTTTTATTACTATTTACCTCTTCTCTATTTGCCTTAACAGATAAAGAGTTAGCCATCTCTATTAACTTATCAGGAAAACAGAGGATGTTGTCACAAAAAATGACCAAAGAGTCTTTTTTAATTCGTTCAGATATTGATAAACAAGAAAACATTAAAAAGCTAATAAAAAGTAGTCAGCTTTTTGATAAAACGCTTAAAGGTTTAATGAAAGGTGATAGCTCTTTAGCGTTAGTTGCTATCAAAAGTGAAGAGATACAAACTCAACTCAAAAAGGTAGAGAAACTTTGGTTACCTTTTTATAAAGAGGTTCAAGCCATTACCTCAGGTAAAGTAACCGATAGCAGTTATGATATGTTAGAGCAAAACAATGTGCCTCTTCTTAAAGAGATGAATAAAGCAGTTGGACTCTACTCTTCTCAGGCTAAAAGTAATAATGAATTAACCCTAGCCAATGATATTAACCTCGCTGGTAAGCAAAGAATGTTAACACAAAAAATGGGTAAAGCATTACTGTTTGCAAGTAATGACTTTAAAAAAGAGGCATACATTAATGATTTTAAAGCTTCTCGAAAACTGTTTACCCAAACATTAGAAGGACTCTTTAATGGAAGTAAAACACTCAAGCTTACGGGAACAGATTTACCCAAAATCACAACACAGTTAAAAGTGGTTCAAGGACTTTGGCAAGAGAGTCAACCTCTACTTGATAATGCTTTGACAAATAAAGATTTAAAGAAAGCCATTGCTGCTCTTGATACCATATTAGTAGAGATGAACAAAGGGGTGACTCTTTATACTGAGTCAGTTAACCGTCAAAAGCAACGATTACAGTTTGCGTCGATTGTCAATAGTTTTATGCAAAAGAGTGATGTCTTAAAAAAGAGAGTGAACCTTTCAGGTAAACAGAGAATGCTAACACAAAGAATGACAAAATTAGCACTGTTGGTAAGTTCAAATATTAATAAAAAAGAGAACAGAGACAAATTGATTAAGTTCTCAACACTTTATGACAAAACACTTAATGCTTTTAAAAGTGGAGATAAAGATTTGGGGTGTACCCCATCAAATGATAAAGATATTAAAGAGCAGATTGCCGTTATAGGGAAGTCATGGGAGCCTTTTTATCAGCATGTTAAACGTGTGATTGATGGAAAAGACAGTGATGGCAAATCTGTAGCGTATATGGTTGAGAATAATGAGCAACTGCTTAAAGAATCAAATGAGTTGGTCAAAAGGTATGAAGCATCTAATAAATCTCAAAACTATTTAGATAAGGCGAAACTACATATTGTCAATGTGGCAGGACGGCAAAGAATGTTAACGCAAAAAATGACTAAAGAGAAACTTTTGATTGCTAAAGGTAATGGTGACTACAGTGCCAAAATAGAAAAGACAATTAAACTTTTTGATGACTCACTAAGTGCTTTAATCAATGGTGACCCTAAGCAGACCATAGTTAAACCAACAGATAAAGAGATTAAAAATCAATTGACGAAAGTTTCAGATATCTGGAAGCCTCTAAAACCTCTGTATGAAAAAGAGAAACCAACTACTGGGGAGTTGGCAATGATTATTAAACAAAACCCCATTTTATTGGCTGAGATGAATAAAATGGTTAATATGGCAGAGACAGCAACAGAGTACTAGTCTGAACCCTCATCGTTAATCACTACCCATTCATAAAAGGGTAGTGCTTCAAAGTCTATATTTTCTATACTAAATTCATATTGTGTGTTGACGGTAATAATATAGACTTTTTTGACTCCAGACTTTTTATAGTTTGAAAACTTTCCGTATGCTTTTTTCCAAAAACTCTCTTCACTCTCAAAAGGAGCAGGAATAATAAGGTTCTGTTCATTGGTCAAATACCCTGTAATACCAAAGGCTTTGAATTCTATTTTATGTTTAATCAAAGAGAGTGCTACCATGGTATCGAACTGTTTAGGAAAGCCTTGTGTGAGGGTTAGGTACTTGGCAAGAGCAAAATCAAAGAAGAGAAGTTTTTTGTTACTAGGGTTAAGTATATCGGGAATAAAAGAGATAACATTACGCTCTTTTAACATTTTTATCTGTTTATAGATTAAATCTTTGGAGATTTTATATCGCTCTTTGGCATAACTGTAGAGTTGAAATGTGGTTACGGTTGAGCCATTAAAGTGAGCTAGAATGTTGAGAAGTTTCTGTTCAGATTCACTGAAATGACTGCGTATAAAGGTTTGAAAAAGTTGCTCTTTGGGTGCTGTTTGTATAGCCAGTTCAGGTAAGGTTCCTTGTCGCAAAAAGTGGTTAAATATCTGTGTCTCTGTCCCTCTTTTTTGAAAAGCAAAAAACTCTTCATAGTCTAGTAGGGGAAGTTCAAGGTTTTCAAACGCCTCTCCATAGTCATAAAATTTATCAGAGACGATAATAAGTTGCTCAGGATTAGGGAGTACCTCAAAGTACTCATGTTCATAATGGTCTAACACCAGTACAGTTATCTCATTAGCTTCGACAAACCCCTCTACATCCTCTTCCATAATATCCCGAAATTGAAACTTTGGGTCTAAGAAGTCTATATAGAGTATTGCTTCAGCGTCAAAGTTACTAAGATAATCGAGTACCAGTGAACTTTTACCTGAGGCAGGTGAACCATAGAGTAAAATTTTTTGAGCATCAGAGATAGAAAATTTACGTTGATGATAGGTACTTATCTCATTTTTACGGTCGTAGAAGTATTCTAAAAGTTCCATGGTCTAAAATTCCTTTTTATAAGGAATAAGTATAGCGTAAAATACAGTTAAAGAAAAATAGTAGTTAAAAAATATTTTTTTTTAATCAAATTTTAGTCATAATCTCTTAAGGAGACTTCTTATGAAAAAAGATTATAGTAGATTGATTGTCTCTAGACTTCAAGAGTATGAACAAAATATGGAATGTTCTTATGTTAGCTTTTTAAAAACTAAAGATGATGAGGCTCTGCATCAACTCCGTGTAGAGATTCGAAAGTCCAGAGCCATACTGAAAGCTTTTGATAGCTATTTCAATATAAAAGCTCTAAAAAAAATAGATAAAAAGCTCTCCAAGATTGCAAAGGCAAGTAATAAAACACGAGATTTAGATGTTTTTTTAGATGCCTGTTATAAAGAGTTTGCTCCATTTATTGTTAAGCTTCCTATTGCATTTTACGAATCATTGGTTATAGAGCGTCGAGAAGAGAGAGTAAGGCTAGAGCAGTTTTTAAAAAGTGGCTTTGTAAAAGAGACGATTTTTGAGTATAAACTTTTTCTAGGTAAGTCAGCGAAGCCAAAAAAGAAAAAAAAGAGACTACTCATCGAGATTGAGTCAATATTGGCTCAGCACTTTTCAGAAATCAATACCTTGTATAGACGCTATTTAGATACTAAAGAGGAGCAGAACCTTCATCAAATTCGTATAAACTTTAAAAAAATACGTTATCTTCTTGAAGCTTTTAAAAAGACAAAGTATCTATCTGAGTATCGGAATATGGCTCATCAAAGTAAGGTATTGCAGGAGCGTTTAGGGGAGTTTAATGATTTGTGTATACAAATGGTACTTGTAGAAACCTATTTAAAAAATCATAAATCAAAAAAAAGTAAAGCATTTTTACGCTTTATGCAAGAGATAGAGCATCAAAAAAAGAGACTAAAAAAAGAGATTGAACCTCTACTTATAGATTTACTAGAGGGAGAGAACTATGGAGAGTAGTTTCCAATCACTTTTTCAAGCCATAGGTGGGGTAGGGCTTTTTCTTTTAGGCATGACCATTATGACAGACGGACTTAAACAGTTGGCAGGAGGTCATATTCGTGCTGCACTAATGCGGTTCACCAATAGTCCAACATCAGGAGCGATGACAGGAGCTGTTAGTACGATGATACTACAATCTTCAAGTGCAACTATTGTGGCATCTGTAGGTTTTGTAGGCGTGGGGATGATGCAGTTCTCTGAAGCACTTGGAATTATCTTTGGTGCAAATATTGGTACGACCATTACAGGTTGGCTGGTCGTACTATTTGGGTTTAAATTTAAACTGGCTCAGATTGCATTACCTCTGATTTTTTTTGGTATGGTGTTAAAACTCTTTTTCAAAGGTAAACTTGCAACCATTGGATATAGTGTGGCTGGATTTGCTCTCATTTTTGTAGGGATTAGTCTAATGCAAGAGGGTATGCAAGGGTTTGAAGGCATCATCACTCCCGATAATCTACCCTCAGACTCTTGGATAGGACGACTACAGTTAGTAGGTCTTGGTATACTGGCAACACTTATTACCCAATCTTCTAGTGCAGGAGTAGCTGCTACATTAACGATGCTCTTTGCACATACCATTAACTTTGAACAAGCTGCAGCACTGGTGATTGGGATGGATATAGGAACAACCGTTACGCCACTTCTTGCAACCATTGGTGGAAGTACGGATGTGAAGCGAACAGGCTACTCTCATGTTATTTATAATTTCTTTACAGGTATAGGGGCGTTGTTGTTAATAACACCCTATATCTATATATGGGAGAGTATCTCTCCTGATGCACTAATGCAAAATGCAGAAATTGGACTGGTAGCATTTCATACACTCTTTAATACGCTAGGAGTGATTTTAGTTTTACCTTTTGCACACTACTTTGCACGATTTATTCAAAAAATAGTTCCCTCTGATACCATACATCTCTATCAGTTAGATTATACGTTACCTACCAAAGAGCCAAAACTAGCACTCATCTCATCACAACAAGCACTTCAGAAAACTTTCCAAACTACGCTAGATTATATAGATAGAGATGCAGATGGTTCTATCTCTATCTCAAAAGTAGAAAAAAGTGTCGATGAGATTCAAGAGTATTTAGATGAAATTGTACTCACAGAATCCAAAGAGAAAGAGTGGGAACAACTTATCGCCTTGCTTCATGGACTGAACCATTTAGAGCGACTGGTTGACAGATGTGAAGATGTAGGTAAAGAGCGTCAAATAATACAAAAATCAAAGGTATTAGAGCAGATATGGAACACTTTTAAAGAACACAACAGTCAACTATTAGAACTCTATAAAAGCAACAGTTTTACAAAAGCATCAACGGTAGCTCTTACCAATACAAAAGTGCTTATTGAAGATTTAGATAAATTTAGAGATGAAGTCATCTTAAAAATCGCCAAAGATGAACTTGACAACTACAGTGGATTAGAGCTTTTAGATACGATTAAATGGTTTAAACGAATGGCAAAACATGTGAGTCGATTTAGCTTTTATTATGATAAAGCTTTGCAAGAGGGGGTTACAGGGTGAAAAGAAATTGAGGTTGCTAATAAAAAAATGATATAATCGTAGTAAGATAATATGGAGGTACATTATGCAAACTGTACGACTAGATATAAGTAACGATATTTATGATAAGGTGATGTTCTTTTTAGAGAACTTGCCAAAAAATAAAATTAAATTAAATTTTGAAAACACGGTTTTTACTTCATCAAAAGAGACTTTTAATCCTAGAGATTTTTTTGGTGTGGCAAACAGTTCTAAAGCAGAGATAGATAGTTACCTAAAGCAAAACAATAATGAATGGGATAACTACATTGATGAACGATAGACTTCTACTCGATACCAATGTGATTATCTACTATTTCAACGGGATTATCACTGATAAGAAGATAGACAAAATATTAAAAGAGAGTTTCAATATCTCAATTATTACAAAGATTGAATTTTTGAGTTGGCAAAAGTTGCGTGAAGATAAAGAGTTAGAGAAACAAGCATTAGCTTTTATCTCAAATGCGACGGTGTATGAATTGACTGATGCTATTGCTGATAAAGTTATAGAAGTTAGACAGCAGTATAAAGTGAAAACACCTGATGCTATTATTGGGGCTACGGCTTTGGTTCATGGCTTTGATATTGTTTCTAATAATGTGGATGATTTTAAGAGGCTTGATTTGGGGATTATTAGTGTTGAGGTGAGAGAAAGTAGAGATTCTGCCTCTAGGATTTGAGTTAGTTTTGTCCATTTACTTATCTACTATAAAAAGATTAAAAATTATATTTTCAAATATATTAAGTGAAGTTAAAAAATAGGGAGTTTAAACATGAAACTAATCATAATAACCACACTACTACTTAGCTCTTCTCTTGTAGCTAATCCTAGCACCGATATGGAACGTAATATGTATGAACCAGCTCGTGAGATGATGCAGATGGATGATGCAATGAACAGAGCCATAGAACAGCACAATCAAAAAGAGCAGGTTGTTACAGTCATAGATGAGACAGGAGCGGGATTTGTCAATGAACCGATGAGTGAATTTCAAGATAAAGGCGATAGATATATTCTTGAAAAAGCTATTCCTAAATCAGAGCAAATTACCGTTAAAGTTGGGATTAAAGAGGAGATGATAGAGATACTTATTGCTGAAAACAAAATCTTTAAAACTGATAACTATGAACAGAATATGAGCAGTACCACCAGTGAGATGCATACGATTCCAATTGATGCTGATGCGAAATCCATGACCAATGTTTATAGCGGTGGAATGCTTACTATTACACTTCTAAAACGAGGGAAAGAGTAGCCTACCAACCTCACACTCCAGAGGTTAAATTTTCACTTTTTTGAGATGGAACAAAAGTTTGTTGAAGTAATAAGTATTTATGATTAGACTTTTTTTAAAGCGATATAGCACACTTCCCTATATGTTTCCTTTCTAAAAGGAAACTATTTTTAAAAATAACCCTATTTTTCTTCCAGATACACCCTCGCTAAAAGATTATATCGATACAATACGGCTCCAAATTTTAGTTAGGGATGCCTGTGTATGGTTAAACTAACGAGTTCTTTATAAGGTAAAATAAATGGAAAAAATTAGACTTAAGCTTAAAGCTTATGATCATCGTGTTTTAGACAGATCAGTTGCTTCAATCGTTGAAGCTGTTAGAAGAACAGGTGCAGAACTTAGAGGGCCGATTCCAATGCCAACTAAGATCAAAAAGTATACTGTACTTAAATCGCCACACGTCAACAAAGATGCACGTGAGCAGTTTGAGATTAGAATTCACGGAAGAATGATTGATATCGTTTCAGCTACTTCGGACACTATCGATTCACTTATGAAACTCGATCTTGCACCAGAAGTTGATGTTGAAATCAGATCAATGGATAAGTAGGAGTAGATAGATGGAATTTATTATTGAAAAAGTAGGTATGAGCAGAACAGTTGGCGTACCAAGTGTTCCTGTAACACTTTTAAAAGTTATCGAAACTAAAGTATGTGAAGTTCGTGAAGACGGTAAAGCACTTGTGGCATATAACAGCTCTAAGAAAATGAACAAGAGCATTGAAGGTCAACAAGCTAAATACGGTATCGACAAAGAGTTTAACAAGTTTATGACAATTTCTGTTGCAGAAGGTACAGAAGCTGGTGACTACAGCACTGAAGTGTTATCATCTGTTGAGTTAGTTAAAACTTCATTAAACACTAAAGGTCGTGGTTTTTCAGGTGGTATGAAGCGTCACAACTTTGGTGGTGGACCAGCATCTCACGGTCACAGATTCGGTAGAAGAATTGGTTCAATCGGTAATGCTGAATGGCCAGGTCGTGTACAGAAAGGTAAGAAAATGCCTGGACAGTACGGAAACACTCAAGTTACAGTTAAAAATGATGTAATCTCATTTGATGCTGAAAACGGAATCTTAGTATTAAAAGGTTCAATCCCTGGTCACAATGGTGCTAGAGGATTGGTAAGGATTGTTAAATAATGAGTACAACAGTAATTAAAACAAGTGATCTTCCACAGGCGTTTTTAGAAGTTCACCCACATAACCTTTACTTGTATTGTAAAGCGTATGCAGCTGGACTTAGAGCAAACACAGCACAGACTAAAAATAGATCTGCTGTTCGTGGTGGTGGTAAGAAGCCATGGGCTCAAAAAGGTGGAGGACGAGCAAGAGCTGGTTCTTTAAGATCTCCAATTTTTGTTGGTGGTGGTGTTGCATTTGGTCCTTCGACTAACAGAAACTACAACCAAAAAGTAAACAAAAAGCAAAAGAAATTAGCACTTTATCATGCAGTAGCTGAACTAGCTGCAAACGATAGACTTTTTGTTGTTGATAGCATTACTATTGATTCAGGTAAAACAAAAGATGCAAAAGCATTTGTTGATGGTCTTGGACAGAGAGATGTATTGGTTGTTAAAGAGTTAATTGATGATAAATCATTCCTTGCATTTAGAAATCTTCAAAATGCATACCTAGTTGAAGCAAATGAGCTTAACGCTTACCTTGCAGCTGCATATCACTCAGTAGTGATTGAGAAAGCTGTTTGGGAAAAATTGACGAAAGAGAGCTAAGATGGCAGATATTACAGATATTAAAGCAATAATGTACACAGAGAAGTCTCTTGCACTTCAAGAAGATGGTGTTATCGTTGTTCAAACTAGCCCAAGAATGACCAAAAGTGGTCTAAAAGCAGTTTTCCAAGAGTACTTTGGTATTAAACCATTGAGAGTAAATTCAATGAGAGTTAATGGTAAAGTTAAGAGATTTAAAGGTATCGAAGGTAAAAGACCAGACAGTAAAAAGTTCTATGTTCAACTTCCTGAAGATGCAAAAATTGACAGCTTAGCAGTATAAGGAGAAGAGTAAATGGCAATTAAATCATATAAACCAACCACTCCAGGCCGTCGTTATATCACAAACCTTGACAGTGGTGATATCACTGCAAAAGCTAGTGTAAGAAGTCTTCTTAAAAAGCTTCCAAGATCTGCAGGTAGAAATAACAATGGTAGAATCACATCTCGTCACAGAGAGGGTGGAGCTAAAAAACTATACAGAATTATTGATTTTAAAAGAAATAAATTTGGTATCGAAGGAACAGTAGCAACTGTTGAGTACGATCCATATAGAACTTGTAGAATCTGTCTTGTTAAATATGTTGATGGTGACAGAAGATATGTTCTTCAAGCCAAAGGTATGAAAGTCGGTGATAAAATCATGTCAGCTGAGTCTGGACTTGATATTAAAACTGGTAATGCAATGAGACTTAAAGCGATTCCTGTTGGAACACTGGTACATAACATTGAACTTAATGTTGGTCAAGGTGGTACAATGGCACGTTCAGCTGGTGGTTATGCACAAATCATGGGTAGAGATGGTAAATACGTTTCACTTAGACTTCCATCTGGTGAGATGAGATATGTTATTGGTGAATGTTTAGCAACTATTGGTACTGTTGGTTCAGAAGATTGGGCAAACGTAGTTGGTGGTAAAGCTGGTCGTCAAAGACACAGAGGTATTAGACCACAAACTAGAGGTTCTGCGATGAACCCTATTGATCACCCACATGGTGGTGGTGAAGGTAAAACAAACTCTGGTCGTCACCCAGTTACACCTTGGGGTATGCCTACTAAAGGGTATAAGACTCGTAAGAAAAAAGCTAGTGATAAATTAATTATCTCTAAGAGAAAGAAGTAAGGGGTTAAGATGGCAAGATCAACTAAAAAAGGTCCATTTATAGATGAACACCTAAAGAAAAAAGTTCTAAAAGCAAAAGAAGAGGGTTCTCATAAACCTATTAAAACATGGTCAAGAAGATCAGTTATCTTCCCTGAGTTCATTGGTTTAACTATCAACGTTCATAATGGTAGACAATTTATCCCTGTATTTGTTACAGAGAACCATGTTGGTTATAAACTTGGTGAATTTGCACCAACTAGAACCTTTAAGGGCCACAAAGGCTCAGTTCAGAGAAAAGGGTAAGTTATGAGTAAAGCAGTATTAAAGTTTACAAGAGTAGCCCCTAACAAAGCAAGAATGATTGCTAGAGAAGTTCAAGGTATGAATGCTGAACTTGCACTTGCATCATTAGAGTTTATGCCAAACAAAGCAGCAAGAATCATCTCTAAAGTTATCGCTTCAGCAGTAGCAAATGGTGACTTTGAACCAGAAGAGGTAGTAATCACTTCTTGTAGAGTAGATAAAGCAGCTGTAATGAAAAGATGGAGACCAAGAGCAAGAGGTACTGCGAGCAGAATCTTAAAGCCTACGGCACACATCATGGTAGAAGTAGCAAAAGCAGAGGAGGCATAATATGGGTCAAAAAGTAAATCCTATTGGTCTGAGACTTGGAATCAATAGAAACTGGGAATCAAGATGGTTTCCTAAAAAAGAGAGAACAGCTGAGTTTATTGCTGAAGATTATCAACTAAGAAAATTCTTGAAAAAAGAGCTTTTCTACGCGGGTGTATCTAATCTTATTATTGAGAGAACAGCTAAGAAAATCAGAGTTACTATTGTTACAGCAAGACCTGGTATTATCATCGGTAAAAAAGGTGCAGATATCACTAAGCTTAAAGAGACTCTAACTAAAAAGTTTGGTAAAGAGATTGCTCTTAACATTAAAGAAGAGAAAAAAGCTCAAGCTTCAGCTCAATTGGCTGCTGAAAATGTAGCAACTCAACTTGAGAGACGTGTTGCATTTAGAAGAGCGATGAAAACAGTTATTAAAGGTGCATTGAAGTCAGGAGCAAAAGGAATTAAAGTTGCTGTTGCTGGTAGACTTGGTGGTGCGGAGATGGCTAGAACTGAGTGGTACTTAGAGGGAAGAGTTCCTTTGCATACACTAAGAGCTAAAATCGATTACGGTTTTGCAGAAGCACACACTACTTATGGAATCATTGGTATTAAAGTTTGGATCTTCAAAGGTGAAGTTCTTGCTAAAGGTATCCAAGCTGAGCCAAAAGAAGAGAAAAAAGGTGGTCGAAAGCCATCAAGAAGAAGAGGTGAATAGTCATGTTAATGCCTAAAAGAACAAAATTTAGAAAAGTAATGAAGGGCCGAAACAGAGGTAAGTCATTTAGAGGTAACAAAATCGAGTTTGGTGAGTTTGCCCTTAAAGCAACATCAGCTGGTAGAATTAACTCTAGACAAATCGAAGCAGCCAGAATTACTATGACTAGAAATATGAAAAGACAAGGTAAGTCTTGGATTAGAATCTTCCCAGATAAGCCTTTAACAAGAAAGCCTCTTGAGACCAGAATGGGTAAAGGTAAAGGTGGAGTTGAAGAGTGGGTAATGAACATTAAGCCTGGTAGAATCATCTTTGAAGTTGCTGGTGTTCCTGAAGAGGTAGCACGTGAAGCACTTACTTTGG
>JAHZJZ010000222.1 GCA_022600655.1 Campylobacterota bacterium
ATTTTATGACCATCACCATATTTAGTACAATCAATTCTGTTTATTGTTACTGGGTATTGTCCGTTACCACCTCCTATAACTTGTGTTTGATTTGCAGTAAAACTATAATAAAACAAGTCACCATTTACATTCATCCAAGGTATTTTACCAGCAGTATTATTAGGTACATATATATAATAAATATCTGGAGTGTTCGGATCAGTGCTTATTAACCATCTTGGTCTATTGTCAAAAGGCACTTCAGGATCAGATCCTTGCATAAAAGTTCCATAACCATCATATCCAATATCATTACCTGTACTTGGAAAACGATCAGTAGTTAACGCTGTTCCTGATCCATCTGTAGATGCGTGTGATGTTAATTGTGCAACTATTGTAATTGTTTTAGGTGTGTATGTATTTCCATTAAAATTTGTACTTAAATAATCTCTGCATAACTCAGCTATTTCCCATAACATTTTATTATTTAATGTAGTTGATTTTACTAATGTATATCTTAATGTTCCATCTATTGTTAGTTCCAGTTTAGCTGAAGCTGGATTACCAGTATCAGAAACTGCTGATCTATATTGTGGACTTCTTAATGCTATTGCTGCCATATTTTTATTTTATTCCTAATGTTAATTGATTTTCTACATCTATTGCAAATTGTTCCAGTATTTCGTCTGGTAGTCTTTTAAATGCTTTCTCAAATGGTTTAGTAAAAAACATAGTAGGTTTTAAACCTTGTGCAAATATGCTTCGTTGTAACACAAAGGCCATACTCTTATAACTTCCTTTCTTAAACTTACCTTCCTTATCTCTAAATCTAAGATTTTTACTTTGTGCCCAATTTCTTAAAGGCTCAATAGGTGGCATCTTAGAACTGTAACTAAATTGACTACTAGGAGCTTTTTGTTTACCATTCTTAACTAGACTAGGGTTTGCACCTTTTACTCCTTGATCTTGGAATACTCCATAATCTTCCATTAAGAACTCTAAAAGAAACGCATCCTTTTCAACAATTAGATCATAACTTATAGAATCGTATAAAGCACCTTTGCTAACTCCATCTTTTGTTAGGTTAGATCTTGACTGTTGGACTACATACTTTCCAAACTCATTCAGGGCTTTATTTAATTCTTTGTATTTATCTAGCATATTTTTATGTCGTTATAAATCACTATATCTAATGTTGCAGTCCATCCTGCTAATTGATTTTCAAATCTATCGTAAAACGGCTCACAGCTTACATCTCCATCTAATTGATATTTATCTGTATATAAAGTTCCCATTCTTAATTTTTGTATCACCTTATTCAATACAGATAATTGAGTGTTTAATATATCCTGCTCATTATTGTTACCAGTAAATCTATCAAACGTTTCGCTTTTCGACTGATCAACAATATCCATAGCTAAGATGCTTATATTAAACGTTAAAGTTTGTTCTTGTTGTAATACGTTATTTACTATAATGTGAGCTAGTGGGAATATATCTTGTTTATTAAGATTAACGTCATATATATCACCTGTTGTTACTGTGTTACAATTAATGTCTGCTAGTAATGTATCTTTAATCGTTTCGGTTAATTGATAAAAACCTCTTATTCCTTGTTGGCTCATTTAATATGTTTTTTAATTTGCTGTTGTTCTAATTCATTTTTGTCTTTCATAAACGCTAACATCATAAAACATTGATGAAATTTTAATTCAGTGATATGTTCAATTCTTTCAACGTTTCCTTTAGATAAGGCAAAAAGCGACTGATACCATCCATATTTTGCTTGAAATTGACCAAGTCTGCTCGTTGTACTAGATCCTTGCCCTCCAAAGAGTTCAGGATAGTGTTCGCTAATTCTATTCTTAAATTCAGAAAAAAAAACATTGATGAGATTACTGCATCCATCGGCATATCTAAGATCCTCTCTTTTGTGTCAGGATCATAGTCTACTATTAGATACTTATGCTTATACTTTGCTTTAACAGGTCTATACAATACGTTCATAGCTATTTCTATGTCGTTGTAGTCGCTTGAATATTGATCTAGGTCTATATACTCACCCAAAGTCATATCGTCTAAATTAGGCACGAATCCATAATTTACTTCATTGATTGTAAAATGTGTTACTAATTTAGGTTGTTCTGTGAATAGGTTTAATATAGATGCAGATATTTCTTCTACGTCTGTATATTTCATTGTCTTGGCTAATTTAAGATCTACATTACAAAAGATCTCTATAATCTTTAACTGTAAAAATGTAGTATTCTCTATACCTTCTTGTATTTTTATAAACTTTTTATACTGTCTAAGTGTTATGTCTTTTAGATCACTTGGTATTGTAATGTTTATTTCCATATTTATATAACGTTATTTTACTGCAATTTAATAAAAAAAGGGCAACATTTCTGCTACCCTCTTAAAACACACTATTGTAAAGAAAATCGACTAAGATTATCGATATTCAAATATAGTCATTTATTCTACATTTCCAACAAGTGTAAAAACAAAAATAATCCAACGTAAAAAATAAACCATCCTAAAAAGCAATATGCTACTACTTTTAACATATTCTCTTTGTTTTCTTTTTTATTAACTCGTTTCGCAATATAATATCTACGTTGACCGTTTTCTTCATAATAATTTTTCATAATAGTTTCATTGTTAATAAGATTACACTTGCAGTCCAAGCTATCAAAAGTAATACGCCTAATACTTTATAATTCTGTTCTGTATTTCTTGGACTTCTACCTTGATTAGATCTCCATTGTCTAGGTTTTATACAGAAATAATATTTATCTATCATTTGTTGACATCCTCCACAAGTTAAAGCACTCCAACTAAAATGATATACTTTGTTAGGAGCATTACATTCAGGGCAATATATAGTTCTACCCTCTCTACCAGCTCTTGTATATTTAGTTACTTTTTTCATAGTCGTTTATAAATTTTGTCAATAAATTCTCCAAAGTCATCTCTACCATTACAGTTTTTATCTTCATTATTTTTTAATGCAAGTCTTAATCTAGATTCTAGTTTCTTAAAATCTACATCTTTTAACTCTTTAAACTTTCTAGCAAAAGTCCAATTTCTTAAACCTTGTAATGTAAATGAGCCTTTATCATATTCTGATTTTAATATATAAGCTAACTGAGCTATTTTATCACTAAACTTTCTATCTCTAAATTCTAGTTTACCAGTTCTAAAAGATTCTTTATTTGTTGCATATAGATCTACTAAAAATCCACAAGGCAAACCATCAAAGATCTCATTATACTGATTCCATAAATAAGCATAGTTTGTAAAATACTCATTATCTCTACCAAACTTATACCAAGCGTTTAGATAGTTTTCATCATTCCAAGTTTTCTGAACGTTGTTTAATTTAGATACATCGTGTATTACATCTTTCTTTTTGTCATATACTTTAACTATACACATAACTTTTTTAATAGTTCGTATCGCTACTAATGCATTACATAAATGCTGACCATCTATAATAACATATTTACGTTTATCGAATTTAGATATATCTCCAATTACTGGAACTCTTAACAGTCCACATTCTTTTATGCTTTCCATTATTGCATTAGAATGTCTTTGACTAATCTCTCTATTAAACTCTAATAGATTCTTGTCTTTTAACATCTCTTTTATTTCTGATATTTTTAACTCTTTCATTATCTTGTGTAATAAGCGTTAGTTTGCATTTTAGGTTGCCCATCCCATTGATACGCATTTGCATAAGTATTCATTGTTATTCTAGCTTCTTTAAAGTCATCCCAATATGCATACTTTATTTTCTTTTGCATCGGTTTACCCTCAGATGCTGGGTAAGGTACAACTGCATCACAGTAGCCTGTGCTTTTTTCATAGTCAATTCTACTTTCAATAGGCACTAGCTCTACACTAGCTTTGCCAATTAATTTTGTGACTTTGTAATAATCAATGTTTGTTTGATCATATCCCCAAGAGCTATAAAATATATCTCCTTCTTTGATTTTTGAATTATCGTAAATGTATCGTTTCTTAGTCATTATATAAAGTGTTTAAATTTATCTAGGTTATGTGTGAATTTTTGAAAGCTTAAGGCTTCTTTCTGTGTGTCAAAGTAAAAACTTTCAATATTGTCGTTGAGGTGTATTACATCTACTCTGAAAGTATTATACTCTTTGTTAGTTACAAGTCTAGTTTTCTTGACTTTGGTAATTGGTTTTTTCATAATTGAGTGTGTTTTTGTGTTTTAACTTGTAATAAAGATAATGAATAGTTAATAAGTACACAAGTTATTAACCAAAATATTTACTGTATTGCATACTTACCGAAGGTAGGTCTAGATATTATGCTATAAGTTCCGTATCTCACGGCGTCAATTATATGATTATTTTTATCCTCAGGAACGTTTGTCAGCTTTCCAGCTTTATCTTCTAACCATTTATAGTTACGAAACTCTTGTATAGCGTTTTTACTGTCTGAGGTTATATTTATTTTGTATCGTTTCAATAAGTCAATACCAGCGTTTACACTATCTCTACCTTTTATACTACCTCTCACATTCCAGCCCATACGTCTAAGCTCATCATTTAATCTAGGCTCAGCACTATCTCCCCATATCATTTCTTTTTGTACTCCTATTTCTTGAAACTTCTTATGTATATCTCTACCTGTCATCATAGTCTGATACAAATACTCTTTTATGTATAGGCTATGTTCAGTAGTCCATATACCTACTAAGGCTGTAGGATCGTTTGTATAACCATAATCTAGTCCAAATGATATAAACTTTGCATCTTCAGGAATCGTGTCGCAAATACTATGTGTAAAGATAATAGATGCAGAACTTCCTCTTTCACCTAGTCCATAGATCTGCCAATAAAGCTCATCCGTTGATTTAAGCCTTTCAATTTCTTCAATAAGTACAGGATCTAAAAAAGGGTTATCTAAATATGTAGTTATGTGAAAATCACAATCAGCTCTTTCTATAATTTCATCATATAACCAATGGTATTCATCGGATGGGTTATAGTCAATTATAATTCTACTGGTAGTTCTTATGTTTAATTGAAAAAAATCTTCATAGGTTAGTTCGTTACCCTCGTTTATAAATAACAGGTCTCTTTTACGCCCTCTAATCTTTTGTGGCTCATCTAAACTAACAAACTCTATTAGGTTGCCATTTAATCTATATTCATTAAGGCTTTTACTATGTGCCGTTTCGGTGTATAGATTATGTGTTTGTAATAGATCAAAGAAATCACGCATACTAGATCCCCTAAGACTTGGTCCGTGTTTTCTACATATTGTTATGATCTTTTTAGTGTTAATCATACAATACTTAAATATTATCCAAATAAGTATGTTATAGGTTTTACCTGAACGAGTACCACCTTGTTCTACAATTATTCTTTTATCACTTGAATCTAAGTGTTCAAAGACTTTAGTCGTTTTTAGTTGGATAGATGACTTCAATATTTATATCTAAGTTTTTACCGTCCATTCCAGTTATCTCTTGTCTCTCTACATATCCTCTATTCTTAAACTTTGTCTTACATAAGAATATTACTGCACTAGGCACACCATCATTTACAAGTTCATATAATTTCGTTTCGGCAAAGTCACCTACTACGTTTTGTATTTCCATAACTTTATCCTCAAACTCTGAGTCCTCTTTCATCCACCTATAAGGCGTAGTTCTGTCTATACCGACCTTTTTAGTAGCTTGGGATACAATACCCATACTTTTTTCCAAAGCCTCTAAGAACGCTTCTTTTTTTATGTGTTGTTTTTGTTGTTTTTTTTCTATTTCGTTTTTGGACTTTTCCACGCTTTACTGTATTTATGTTGTTTAATGTTAAGGGCATCAAATACTCCGTCTTTATATAATAAATCTATCTCATCTTTTGTTGCTCCTATTGATTTTTTTATATACTCTTTACTTACATTATGTTTATCTACTAAGGTTTTAATTATATCGTGCATCTTAATTGCCACGTGATTACCTTTAGCTCTATTTATTCTAATTGTTAGTAGCATTCTTTCAGGCTCTGTAAGATCCATAATAACACACGGTACTTTTCCATTATATTTTTCTCGTAACGCTTTACTGTTCTTACCTAAATAACTTCTATGATAACCGTCTATTATAGACATATCTCTATTTAATAGTATCGGTTGAATCCAGCCATTAGTCATAATACTTAATTCTAATAAGTTCAATTCTTTGTTTAGAACTACATTAGGATTATAGTCATTAGCATTTAGCTTATCAACTTCTATCCATTCTACTTTTGAAATAGGATCGTCTTTATACATTATGGTCTCGTTTTAATATTGTGAAATCGTGTCGGAATACTGGTGGGTATTGTTTACCAGCTTTTATCTCTTTAAAATAATCTTCAACTGCTGTCTTGTTTCTTCTAACTGAGTGGTGCATCATATGACATCTCCAACATATAGGCTCAAGAGCTTTGTTAATTGCTTCTACCTCATCTTGTGTTATAGTTACAGGGAATCTATTAAATACTTCTGACAACGTATAATAAGTAACATCATAATCTTCATTGTGTAAATGTAATATACCTTTGTCTTGTTTGCATCTCCTACATACTGTAGGCTGGGGAATCCATCCCATTTTTTTTGCTTTGTTTGTTAGCTTTAATGATGCTTTTCTAAATTCTGGACTCCATTTCTTGTACGTTTTCATAGTGTTTTAATTACATAAGTTATACCATTTTTACCTACACTTTGTACTTCAAATCCCTCTTTTATATATTTCGGCAAACTCATTTCAGTACAATAAGCAGATATTTTACTTGGTTTATCTATAAAGGTATAATAATCACGGAGCTTCCACAAGTCGCTATATATTTTTTTACCCCTATATTTTTCTAATACAAAATCAGTCTTATATCTAATATGTCCTTTGCTCATCTCCATCCATCCAACTACTGCTACTGGTTTATAATCATCAAACATTCTTTTTAAATCTACTGAGGCCATACAATATTGTGTTTTAATATCGTGTTTGTCAATAGCTACCCTGTTCTTGCGTAAATGCTTAGCAAACACACTATAAACGTAACTATGCTCTGCGAGATATGTTTTCAAATTCAAAATATACATCTTTTTGGTTGCCTGTTGGTTGTATTTCTCTTTTATATGCACCTCCTATTACTTTCTCAAATAAGTATAATGCCGGATAACCACCAAATATATTACTAGGTCTTACGTTATTTCTACGAGTTTGTCTCACTCTCATAACTTTTTGCATAGCCATATTATATTGGTTTTTATCTTTTATGTTTTCTTTAATATATAAGCTGAGGGCATCCCAATAATCACCTCCACACTTATCCTTATAAAACCAAGCTATTTTCTTACTGTTACCTTTTACTGCATCTTTATAATATCGTGCCTGTACTTCAACTTCAGGAAATACATCCATAATCTGATTATACAATACAGGATCTAGAGTTTTTACTTTATGTAAGTTCTTTGCAGCTTCTGCGTGTAATACTGTAGCTACTCGTAAACTATCTTTATTAAATACCTGCATATCGTAAACGTCACAGTAATCTATTTTCTTATCATAAAAATACTTAAACACATCCTTTTCTTTCCAGTCATATA
>JAHZJZ010000223.1 GCA_022600655.1 Campylobacterota bacterium
GAGAATATACTCTATATTTTAAACAATCAAACACTAATGCTTTTTGATGTCACTTCAACCTCTAATCCAAAATTTATAGAGAGTATAGAAGTTCCCTTTGAGTATAAACTAGGGGTAAAAACCAATGGAAACTATATTGCCACAGGTTCAAAAATCATAGATATTTCTGCACTTAGAGCCTCTAAAAACGCCAAGTAACCCCACTGTAAACAGAGAGTGTCTGCTCTTTCAGAGAGGCACTTGGAAGTTTGTTTCCTACCCTGGAGTCTACCTCTAACTCTCCAAAGTTTGACTGCCACCACTCTGTTCTGAGGTTAAAAAATAGATTTTCTAAAATCTTATGGTTGTAGTTTGCTCCCAGTTTAAAGCCTAGAGCTTGGCTTTGGTCATCTACATAGCTGTCTTGTGGAGTGCTGTCTACACTCTCTGACATTTTAACTTGGGCTTGGCTATAGACCAGACCTGTACTGATGCTCCATAGAGCATTCTGCGTGAGCTTTTGACTATAGACAACTGAGAGGGCTAAGCCTTGAGTTTTATACTTAAAAAGGCTCTCATAGCTGTGGTAAGAGAGGTAACTATCTTTAGCGTTAAGAGAGGCGTATCGGTAAATACTGTTGATTCTCCAGCTACTCTTTTCATCTTCTTTTAAGGTGTAGTTACCGTAGAGTGCAAACTCATTTTTGTCAATATCTGCATGGTCTCCTAATGCCTTATGGGTTGAGGTGGTATACATATTACTTTTTATCTCATTGAGAAGTAGTTTTCCGTAAGCACCCCACATCCACGCATCATAAGAGTAAGAAGCCCCTAGCGTAAACTCTAAGATGTCATAGTTTATGGCACTCTCTATTTCACTAGAGTGAAGTTCAACCATATAAGAGCTATAGCCTAAGTCGGTATGTATGCCTATGTTGGATGGGTGGTGGTTTTTGTCTTTATAGAACTTATCTTCATAGTTCTCTGCACTTAACAGTAGTGGCAGTATAGATATTAGTAATTTTTTCATGGTTTACCTCTTTATATTGGTGGAGCAAAAGCCACTTGACCCTTTTTAGGAACAAGCCATACATTTTTTTCCAAACTGTTCTCTTCAAGATTAATCTGTGTACGGTTGGTCTCTCCTATAAGTCCTATACGAACACGTCTAAAGACCTCCTCTATAGGAATCTCTTCATCATCAAGATGTTTCATAAGTTGCCTTGTGTAGGGACTGTGTTCCATCTCATACTCGCTCCAATCTTTAGCCATTTGATTGTGCATGGTAGCATAAGAGACAATCGTAGACTTAGGAAAATAGCTTGAGCAGTTATGGTCTAAGATGACAAACTCATCTTTAACTTTGCCTTTTGCTTCGCTAATGTTGGCTCTAAAGTTTCCTCTAAAGTTTCTTGCGTTTCGTGCAGATCTAAGATAGTCATCATTTTTTGCTTGAGTTGTAGGTAGGTACTTTTGTTGGTAGTTCCGACAGGCATCTATGACCACGATATTGTGTCTGGCTTCAGCGTCATTGAGAAACTCATAGAGTCTGTAGATGCTTACGAGAACCTTCTCTTTTTGATCTGTCATCATGAGGTACTCTTCTGAGTTACTCTCAATGGTATTTCCATGTCCTGCAAAGTAGAAAAAAACAATGGTCTCTTTAGGTATGATTTTGGTTTTAAACTCATCTAAGGCTTGGTAAAACTCTGAGAGATTGACATCGGTTTTTAAACTGACTTCAAATCCTATTTTCTCTAGTGTCTCTTTGACTCCTATGGCATCATTAATCGGGTTGCTCAGAGCATTGTTAGCATACCCTTCATTGCCAATGACCAGAGCAACACGTTTGAACTCTTTTAGAGGAGTAGCCTCTTTAGTGTGACAGCCTATAAAAAGTAACAACACAAAAAACAACATAAACAATTTCATATTTTTAGACCTTTATCAATTAGATAGTGATATAATAGTGTAAGTTTTATTAAAGGATTAAAAATGAAAAAAACAACTATTTCTATTATAAGTATGCTTTTACTTCTTTTTACAACATCTTGTAGCTCTTCTAGTCCTCAATCTGAGCAAAAAGTGATAGCTTTAGAAGAGACGGGGAACAATGGAGGGAACCCAGAAGTTAAAAAGATTCACAAATGTTTTGGCTATGAGAATGAAGCACGAAGTGAATGTTTAGATAAGCTTTTTCCTGAAGAGATAAACATTAAGATTTACCCACCAAGTGGCGAAAGAGTCAAGTTAGCAGGTCGAAACAGTTCAGCTGAAAAAGTAGAGTTTAATCTTAAAGGGCAAGAGAGATTTATATTTAATGTAGAGACATCACAGGTTAAACTACCGATTAGTTGTAATGTTAGCACAAGACTCTTCCAAAGTGATAACAGACTAACCGTTGATGTAGCAGTAAAAGATATAGACGATAAAGTAACACTTTATGATAGAGAGGGTAAAGTACTACTTGACTACACTGTAGTCAAGTAGTAGAGTTAAGGTTCGTCCGTCAAAACTAAATCTTTAACGCTATACAGCTACTCGTTCTCAGAAGGTAACTTTTGAGAACTTCTACAAAGTCCCATTAAGCGTTCTATGAAATCACAGTTTTGAATCTCCATGGTTGGTTTATCTACCTTGGCTGTTGAAAGCTCTGCTGATAATGGGCTTGAAGCCATGGCTACGCCACTTAGTAAGGCAATCGAAGTTGCTGTCAAAATTAATCTTTTCATGATTAGTCCTTTTATGTTTTTTCGCAATCAATTACTTGTTTTTAATCTCTTGCTAGGTGTATTGTAAGAGATATAGAGGGGAGAAATACACCTACTTTTTGGAAAGTTTTAGGGTGTTTTAGGGACTATTTATGGAGCTTTATGGACTAAGTATGGAACTTTTTGGTAAAATTGATTTTATTGAAAAACTAGGGAGGTTTATATGGATGAAAACAGTGAAAAGTTTCATTTTGATGAAGAGAAGTTGAGTTTTATTATTGACTATTTAAAACTTGATGTTAAAGATATAGCTGATGTTTTTGGCACTAAGTCAAACTACATCTCTAAACTACGTGACCAGATGCACAACACCTTAAAACCGATGCACCTCTATGCTTTTTCAAAAGCCTTTGATGTTCCCTATAAAGTATTTGAAGAGAAAATCAACACTTCTCATAAAGTTATAGCGATTTTGGAACAACATATAAAGTCAAATAAAAAGGATGTTTTTAGTGAAAATGAGCTTTTGCTAGAGAACATCAAAGGTGACTGGTACGCTTACTTCTACCCTAGTAATCAGTTTTCTGATGTCTACTGTATTAAAACCACCATTAACCTTGATGGAACGGTCATAGACCAAAACAACAACTGGGGAAAGCTTTTGATTGGTAAAAATCAATCTATTATTGTCAAAGAGGCATTTAATAGTAAAAATTTGATTACGCTAGTGTTTGATAACCATCAAGTAGCTTACGACATGTTCCACTTCTCCTTAATCTCCAAACGCAACCATGTCAACCGAGAGATGCTAAACTTTGGATTTTTTTCAAGAAAAGAGATAGAACCCAATATGATTAAAGAGATACTGGGAAAAAAAGAGAATTTACAATTAAAAATGCAATGTGATTTTGTGGAACGGATTAGTGAATATGTTGAGGTTATTGGGTAGGGTTTTTGTTACTGTTTTGTTGTTTTCTATCTCTTTATTTGGAGATGGAGATGTTGAGAGCTTGTGTGAGGAAGCAATACTAAAAGAGTATAACATTACAGTAGTTAAAGAGTATTGTTTTAAAACGGCACAAGGGTATGAAAAAGAACATGATATCGGCAATGCATCAGGCTATTACCTTTTAGCTGATGAACATGCTGTAAATATTAATAGGTTTAGAGAAGAAATACCAAAAGATGCATCAGCTACTTATGCTAATATTGGGCATAGTTATATGTTAACGGGTAATTTTGTGGAGGGAGAGAAGTATTATAAAAAGTTTATTGCCTCCTATTATGATACCAATCCTTCAATGCAAAATGATTTTAGAGAACTTTTAAAGCTCTACCCTAAATATAAAGTTCAACTCTCAAAAGCCAAAGATATATGGAGTAGACTTTATCAGTCATTTATAGAACTTGACGAATACTATAGTCAATTAGAGTATTTAGAGCAGAGTGAAGAGAGCATTGTTTTGTTAAAAAAGATTATTGCAATTAAAGAGAAACATCTTGCTAACACTCCCTCAATCGCTTCAGATTATCAAAGTTTAGCCATTGTGTTTGAGGAGAAGTTTAGTAGATATGATGATGCTCTAAATCTATACAATAAAATGTTGAAAATCTTTTTAGATTTATTTGGAGAAAATTATGAAGATACTGCAATAACTTATTACAGTATTGCAAATATCTATAACATGAAAGGAGAGTATGAAAAAGCTTTAAAGCTTTATGAAAAAGTACTTAAGATAGACTTGAAGGTATTTGGAAATCAACACGTTCAGACAGCAGCAACGTATCATAATCTAGCCAATGTTCATGTTAATCTTGGTCATTTTGATAAAGCTCTGGAACTTTATCAAAAGTCATTAAAAATTGATTTAGAGGTATTTGAAAATTCAGAGAGTGAACAGATTTCAGCAACCTATCATGAGATAGCAAATCTTTTAAATCTAAGAGGAGAGTATGATGAAGCGTTAAAACTCTACTATAAAGTGCTAGAAAGAGACTTAAAAAAGCAAAATCATACTACAGATGCTCTTTCATCACTCTATCATAATATTGGAAATACGCTCAAAGATAAAGGAGAGTATCATGAATCTTTAAAATATTATAATAAGGCATTGGAAATGAACTTAGAGCTGTTTGGTAAAAAACATGCAAGTACAATCATAACGTTAAATAATATCGCTGGTGTGCATCACCACTTTGGTGATTACGATAAAGCGATTAGTATCTATTTAGAGGTATTAAACACTGATTTAGATATTTTTGGAGCTAACCACCCACATACTGGAGTAACGTATCATCAATTAGGGTATGTTTATCAAGATAAAAAAATGTATAGTGAAGCATTAGCACTTTATAACTTAGCTCTAGATATAAAAGAGAAGAGTTTTGGAGTCGATCATATTAGTGCAGCTTCTACCTATCATAATATTGCTAATATTTTAGAAGATGTAGGGGCGTATGATGCAGCATTAATAGAGTACGAACGATGTTTGAAAATAGAGAGAAGCCTACTAGGAGAAGAGCATCCTATAACGGTGAATACTTATAATAACATTGCTAACTTA
>JAHZJZ010000224.1 GCA_022600655.1 Campylobacterota bacterium
AAAATTTATAAACTATTTCCGTAGCGTGGGCATTCCTGCCCACGAAAGATATTTATTGTAAGTTCATCGTGGGCAGGAATGCCCACGCTACAGCTATCGGTAGTTTTTCATAGCCTGTTGAGCTTCACGAAGTTGCGTTCGTCGTTTAAGAGTCTCTCGTTTATCATGCAGGTTTTTACCTTTAGCAATAGCGATGCTTACTTTCACTAAGTTTTTTTTATTAAAATAGAGCATTAGTGGTACAATAGTGTTCCCATCTTTACTAACATTTTCAAAAAGTTTGTTAATCTCTTTTTTATGTAACAGCAGTTTTCTAGGGCTTCTGGTATCACGAGAGTAGTTTACATTGGTCGTCTCTAGGTGAGCTATATGGGCATTCATAAGATGGAGTTCACCTTTGATAAAACGACAAAAGGCATCATTTAGATTGGCTCGTTTGGCTCGAAGGGCTTTTACTTCAGCCCCTTGCAGGACAATTCCTGCTTCAAACTTCTCAAGTATCTCATAGTCATGATAGGCTTTTTTATTTTTGGCAATTAAATTTACAGACATAATAATATTCTTTTTTTAATGCTATTATATCCTAAAAAAGCTACTACCACTACCAGAGAAGTACCAACCCTCTTGTGCTACCTCTTTTAGTTCAGGATAAGCAATAAGCGAAGCTTTATACAAATCATTTGCCTCAACAGCATCCACTTGTGCCAAAACCTCTTTAGAACTTAACTTTTCCCACCCTTTAAATATGCTAGGTTCAATTTTATCTAACAGCTCTTTTTTAAAAGTCTTATAAACCAAAGCTGTATCACAATGAATAGTAGGGGTATAAAGCTCTATCTCAAAGGCTTCATCTTCAAATGGCTCTACCACTTCACCAAACCCAGAGACATTAGCAGCATCATAATCATAAACAAAAAATGGAATATCAGCACCCACTTTTGAGCCTATTTGAGCCAGTGTTGGGGTATCAATGCCCAGTTTACACACCTCATTAAAAAGACGCATAAACGCAGCAGCATCAGAGCTACCTCCACCTAGACCTGCACCTGATGGGATGTTTTTTTGAATCACTACTTTATGGTATTTGAAAAAGTCAGTGAGAATGCACTCATCCATATGATTACGAATTGCTTGGTAGACTTTATAGATAGTATTCTCTTCCACTGCTACATCACCACAGCCCTCAATAGTAAAGTGTTCACACTTCGCTGGTTCAAACGAGATGGTATCGTAAAGATGAGGTACTTTTACAAAACGAGAGAGTAGCGTATGGTAGCCATTTTTGTGTCCCGTTATTTTTAGAAAGGTGTTTATTTTAGCGTGGGCTTTTATGGTCATAAATTTTCCTTTAATTTTATAGATTTAGAGAAGTTAGGTTAATAAGTATTTTGCAAGAAGTCTAATAGACAAACCCAAACAACCAAAGAGGAATCTTGTTTTCGATGCCTATTTCTATGTTATCTGAGACAATAAATCCATTTTTTACCTCTTTAATCTGTTTCTGACTTTTTCCTCTGCCACCCACTTCAAAAGTGAACTCTTCATCAATGGTAAAATCACCACTTTTGGGGTAACTTAAACGATGTTCATAAGCAAGTTGAGAAGCAAAAAAGGTCTCACGAATGGTTCCCTCTTTAGGTTGGTTACAGAAGATGGAAAAAAGGTTGGTATTGTCCAAATAGAGCTTTTCAGGTTTAGAGATAATACTTACACCATTAGATTTGGCTCCCAATATACGAATTAACCCAGCAGCTTGTAAAATACCCAAATACTTGTAGAGGGTCTTTTGATTAAGCTCAACAGCTCCACAGAGTTTGCTAATGTTTACATCAAAGGGTTCACTTTGGCAGAGCATCACCATCATCTTTTGCAGAGCATTGATTTTATCATAATCTATGCTATAGATAGCCGGTAAGTCAGTGGTGAGTACCTGCGTTGTCGCAGTGAGGAGTTTTTGTAAATAGTTCTCTTTACCATCTCTGTAGAATGGATAAGCACCATACCTTAGATACGCTTCAAAATAGGCTAATGGTTTAACTTGGCTAACAATATCAATAGCAATTTCAGTATGACTGTTAAGTAGGGTTTCTAATGGAATACTGTTGAGTGTTATACCATTCTCTAGTTCCAAAAATTCACGAAATGAGAGTGTGGGCAGTCTGTAAATAACTGCTCGTCTACTTAAATCAGCTTTGGCATGATTTATGGCTACGGCATTAGAGCCTGTAAAGATAACTTGTAGTGAAAAAAAACTATCATAAATGAGTTTGAGGTCAGTTTCAAAGTTTTTAATCTTGTGTATCTCATCAATGATTAAAACCTCTCCCCCAATTTTTTGAAATTCATTGGCAATTTGAAAAAGCCCTTGCTCTTGGACTAAAGGGTGGTCAGAGATAAGATAGAGTGTTTTTCTCCTTTTAACCTCTTGAAGATATTGTAGCAGTAGGGTAGTTTTTCCAGCTCCTCTTGCCCCTAAAATCCCAATTAGTTGTTCACTAAAATCTATTTTATTATAGAGAAATCGTCTGTATTTGGGAGTAGGTTGTGTCTTAATCTGGTTAGAGAGTAGAGAGAGTTGAGTAAGCATTTTGTACTCCAATACTAAATTTTATAGTTATATTTTGTATTCTAATATAAAATATATTATAGGTCTCTTATACTATTTCTCCATTCGATTCAATTTATACTTAACCTCACCCTCTTTTATCTCAATAATTGAAAAAAAGTTTGTGGTCTCTACCCAATATTCGCCATCCTCTTTTGTCTCAAAGTAGTCGATAGTAAGTTTTTTACCCAGTTCCATATATTCAGGGTCACCTGTATAGATATTTGGAGGGATTTTAAGATACTTTAGTGGGTTAAGAGCTTTTTCATCTTCATAATGAAATGCTCCCTCATAGAGTCTTTTTAGGCTAGAGAGTGTGGCATCGACACCTAATTTATCGGCAACTATTGCTCCTAAAGAGCGAATATAGGTACCCTCTAAAACTACAGCTTCAAAGTGAATAAAGGGGTGGTTGTATCGTACCAATTGAATATCATAAATAGTAGAGGTAATCTTTTTTAGCTCTACCTCTTTGCCCTCTCGTGCTAAATCATAAGCTCTTTTCCCATTGATTTTTTTGGCAGAAAATTTAGGTGGGTAGTAGGTGAGTTCACCTCTTAGTGATTCTAAGGCTTGGTATATTTCGTTGATGGTTAGTTCAGGTGTATCTTTAATAGAGTCTACATTTTCGATGTCAAGACTTTGTGAGTTTGCACCTAACCAAAGTGTGGCAGCGTAAGCTTTGGGTGTTTTTTTGAGGTATTGAAACAGTTTTGGGTATTGACCTGTAGCGACAATGAGGCAACCTGTGGCAAAAGGGTCAAGTGTACCTGAAAAACCTACTTTTTTAGTGTTGTATTTTCTTTTTACATAACCCATATAGCCGTTTGATGAACGGAATATTGGCTTGTTTACTACAAATAATCTATTCATTTAAACCGACTGTACAAATGAGCTAAGAATCTCTTTTTTATTGCCACCAAAGTTAATCCTTAGTTTATATTCTCGTCCTGATTTGGTAGAGCTTTGAACACGTCCTATGCCAAAGATTTTATGTTTGACAAGGTCACCTTTTTTAAACTCTGAACTTTTAGTGATTTTTAGACTGGTATCACTAATCAGTCCTGCTTCTCCAAGGAAACGGCTTTTATTGATACGTTTTCTTTGACCTTTATAGAAACGGCTATCGACATAACAGAGTGTTAAATCAGATTTGGCTCGGGTAATGGCTACGTAGCCTAATCGTCGCTCCTCCTCCATATTACATCCATCACCTAGCAGTGGAAAGAACTCCTCTTCAAGCCCAATGACATAGAGATGCTCAAACTCTAACCCTTTAGAGGCGTGAATACTCATAATGGTAATGGCATTTTCATCGACTTGGTCTTGTTCACTCTGCAAAGAGATTTCATTTAAAAAGCTATCGAGCGTTAAATCAGGGTTTTTAATGATTGACTCTCTAAAATATCCGTAAAACTCATCGATATTGAGTAGCCTATCTTCCCCATCGACCATGGCTCCATAGAATTTTTTAAGAGCAATGATATCTTCAAAAAGGCTTATAAAGTTATGCATTGAGCCTTTGGCTTCTTCTTGTAGTGTATTAATGGCTTTGGTGAACTCTTTTAGGGAGTTGGCAGCTTTTTTAGAGACAATGGTCGCTAACTCTTCAGCACTTTTGGAATCTAATAGAGAAAAGAGTGAGCTTTGGTTTTGAAAAGCAGCTTTTTTGAGTTTGTCAACGGAGACCTTTCCAATAGCTCTTTTGGGTTTGTTAATAATACGCTCTAAAGAGAAATCATCATGAGGGTTGGCAAAAACTCTAAAGTAGGAGATTATATCTTTAATCTCAGCTCTGTCGTAGAAACGCATTCCTCCAAGAAGTTTAAACCCTAGACCCTCTTTGGTAAAGCCCTCTTCAAGTGAACGTGAAAGGGCATTAATACGATAAAGAACAGCAATCTCATTAGACTCTACTCCTCTTGAGAGTAGCTCTTTTACCTCTCTAGCAATACCTCTTGCCTCTAAAGACTCATCTAAAGAGTGACGCAGTTTAATCGCTTTGCCATCACCTTTGTGTGAGGTAAGTTTTTTACCAATACGTTGATTGTTATGTTCTATAAGCTCATTGGCAGCTTTAAGTATGGGGGTAGTAGAACGGTAGTTGGTCTCTAGTTTAACTGTTTTGGTGTTTTTAAATCGGCTAGAGAACTCTAAGATGTTACGAATATTTGCCCCACGCCATCCGTAGATACTCTGGTCATCATCTCCAACGACACAGAGATTTTGGTGTTCAGAAGAGAGTAGTTCTAAGAGTTGAAACTGTAGTTCATTGGTATCTTGGTACTCATCAACCATGATATATTGGTAACGCTTTGAGGTCTCAACTCTTAGTTCATTGTTATCTTCTAATATCTGATAGGTTAGCATCAGTAGGTCATCAAAATCAACCAGATTATTTTCAACAATCTCTTTTTGATAATCATAATAGATAGTAGCAATTTTTTTATAATCAGGAAGTTCAGCTTTCTCTATAATCTCTTCTGCAGAGAGTAGGGTATTTTTATATTTCGAAATCTCTGAGGTGATAAAAGAGATGTTTAGGTCTATGCTATGCTCTTTGGCGATACGTTTTATGATACGTTTTTTATCATCGCTGTCAATAATCACAAAGTTGTTGGCTCGTCCTAGTTTCTCTATATGAAATTTTAAAAAGAGAAGTCCAAACTTGTGAAAGGTGCAGAGCAGAGGCATGGATGAGGTGTGATGGTTAATGAGTGCATTGGCACGTTCTCTCATCTCTTTGGCAGCTTTATTGGTAAAAGTTAATGTCAGTGTATTTTGTGGATCAATCCCTACTTCACCTATAAGGTAGGCTAATCTTGTAGTAAGTGTTTTAGTTTTTCCACTCCCTGCCCCAGCCAAAATAAGGAGCGGTCCATCAATATGAGTGGCAGCCTCTTGCTGTGCTTCATTTAGATTGTTTAGTACTTGATTCATAACTACTCTTGTTGCTTCTTAATTTTCTTTATTATACCCATAAATCTATATGATGTAACTATTTTGCAACATTTTTTAAGCATATGGGAGTACTCTCTGTTAACGTTCAAACAATATATTGGTAGATATTTTACTGTATTAGTAACATTTAGACTCTTTTATAATAATTACTTATAAAATACAGAATATTTGCAAAACTTATAAAGAATTTTAAATATAATTTGATATAATGATTGTAATTAATTATATAAGGGTAGGTAATGTTAAAAGATTTTGTAAAGATGGAGACTTTTTTAACGGTTGCTAGAGAACGTAGTTTTTCAAAGGCATCAGCGAAGTTAGGGATATCCCAACCAGCAGTAACTCAGCAGATTAAGTATATCGAGAACTACTTAGAAGCTAAAGTTATAGATAGAAAAAAGAATGGTATTAGGCTTACTCCAGAGGGAGAAGAGCTTTATCGTGTGGTAACACGTTTAGAAAAGTCTATCAATAATCTTGAAAAAGATATATTAAAAATAATTAACAAAGAGATGACCTTTAGACTAGGAGCCTCTTTTACTATTGGTTCTTATGTTATCCCAGGAGAGTGTCTCAATACCATTAGTGAAAGTATTGGAAATGATGTTAATCTTAGTATCGATAACTCAGATAAAATCATACAAGGAATCAGAGACCGTAAGTTTGATGTTGGTTTAATTGAAGTACCTATTTTTGATGATGATTTAATCTATAGAGAGTGGTTTGATGATGAGTTGGTTATTGTCTCTAACTCTCCTCTACCAAAACTGCTTAGAACTGAAGAGCTGTATAACTTTAAATGGATTTGTAGAGAAGAGGGTTCTCATACGAGAAAACTCATCTCTGAAGTTTTTGAAGAGTTGGGTGTATCGTGTAAAAGCTTTAATGTTCTCTCTGAGGTGAGTAACACCACAGCATCACTGCAAAGTGTTAAAAGAGCCAATAAAGATAATGATGAACCAACCGTAACGGTTATCTCTAAACATGCTGTTGCTGATGAGGTGCATAAAGGAGAGTTATTTGAGTCTAGAATGTATGGATTTACAATGAGTCGAAAGTTTTACATTGTCTACTCTAAAGAGAATAAAAACAATGCATTTGTCGATAACGTAGTCAACTACATTATCTCAGGGAACTGCTAATCTACGACTAACCTACTTTTTCTTTTTAAGTAGTCTAGCATTTTCAGGGTTGTTGAGCAGAGCACTCATTGAGTCAATCTCTTCAACCTCTTCAGGAATAGAGGCAATATTAATTAAAATTGGATATTCACCTACGAAAATTTGCTTAATAGCTAAAAGAGGTATCTGTACTACTGCTCCAAAATTATCTGAGCCAAATCCTGCCTCAAATTCTAAAAAATCTTCATTTAGTGTAGCACTCTCAAAAGAGTAGTTGGCTAACATGAATAGTGTCACTTCAGGAAGCGATTTCTCTATTTCGTCAGGAAGCATTGGATTAAATGCTACATGATTTATCTCACATGCTACACCAAACTCTTGGTTAGATTGAAAAAGAAATTCAATGGTTTTAAAGATATGCTCTTGCATAAGCTCTTGAAAGGGTGGTTGTTGTAAGTTGTCTAAAGGCATATAATCTCGTTTGTATCTGTATAGATGGTACTGTTTTTTTGAATCTTGAATCCTATCATAGCATTCATTAAAGCAAAGTGTGAAAAGTGTTTCAACGCTTCACTTTTAATCTTTCTCTCTACTAAAAAGCTCTCATTTAAGAGTTTTGCTCTCATGGTTCCTTTTAAAAGAGGTTTTTGAGGAGTAATCCACTCTTCTCCCGTATAAAAAGCAATATTGGCAATAGAGGTGTCTGTGATAAGTCCATTTTGTGAGATGATAATTTCATCATATGATGAAAATTTGGCTTTTAAATTATCCAGTTTAGCACGGTTAGCATACTTGTAGTTATATTTTATATCACTCTCTACAATTTTAAAAGTTTGAAATGTTTTAGTAGCATAAGGGATATACTCAACTGAAACCACTTCTTGATTGTAGCGTAGTCGACACCGAAAAACTCCTTTGGTTTGAGGTGGAGTAATCAATGTTTCAAGATTAAGAGGTTTGTCTACTCCAAAAAGTTCTTTTCTTGTAAGGTTACATCGTCTATTGTGCCAAGTTATATTATGAATGAGACCATCTTCTATTTTAATGGTCTCAAAACAGAGATTATGCATCAAACAATTCAGTAGATAGATATCGCTCTGCTGTATCACACAGAACAGTTACGATAACTTTACCTTGGTTCTCTTCACGTTTAGCTATCTCAAAAGCAGCAGCCACATTTGCTCCCGATGAGATACCCACTAAAAGCCCCTCAGTTTTAGCTAAACCTCTGGCTACTTCAAAAGCTCTATCGTCATCAATTTTAATAATTTCATCATAAATCTCAGTGTTTAAAATATCAGGAATTAACCCACCACCAATACCTTGAAGTTTATGAGGTCCTTTTGCTTCACCTGAAAGTACAGCAGAGTTGGTCGGTTCAACCGCAACTGCTTTTAGGTGAGAAATTTTACTTTTTAAGACTTCTGAAGTTCCCGTAATGGTTCCACCTGTTCCTACACCAGCCACAAAGTAGTCAACATCACCTTGGGTGTCTTCTAAAATCTCAATAGCAGTTGTTTGCCGATGAATCTCAGGATTATTAGGGTTTTGAAACTGTTGAAGTACAAAGCCATCTAACTCTTTAGCTAACTCATTGGCTCTGTCAATAGCTCCTTGCATCGCTCCACTAGCAGGAGTAAGTACAATTTCAGCTCCCAAAAATGTCAACAGTTTTCGTCGCTCTATACTCATAGACTCAGGCATGGTTAAAACCAGCTTTAGCCCTTTGGCTGCACAAATTGCTGCTAGTCCCACTCCTGTATTTCCACTGGTGGGTTCAATAATAGTGCTGTTTTGGTCGATTACTCCCTCTTTAAGTGCTTCATTAACCATATTCATCGCGATTCTATCTTTAACCGATGAGGTAGGGTTCATAAATTCACATTTCCCTAATATGGTTGCTCCTGAGAGTTCAGAGAGTTTGTTGAGTTTTACTAGAGGGGTGTTTCCTATTAGGTCTTCGATACTATTGGCTATCATGGATTCTCCTTGTGTAGCGTGGGCATTCCTGCCCACGATGAATTTTTATTATAGTTCTTGCAAAACTAGGAACCGATGGCTTTAGCCCAATGCCAATGAATTAAGCTTTTTTTGAACCAAATAGTTCGGGTGTGAACACGCCGATTCCGAAAGTGCAGGTTGCATATAAGGAACCGATGGCTTTAGCCTCGCTAATTCATTGGCATTAGATTAAAGTCTCCGACTCCAAATGAGTTTTACAAAAAAGTCTATTGATGCTCTTTCGTGGGTAGGAATGCCCACGCTACGGCTTGTTAGACTATACTATAGGCTAATGTCTCACCCGCATACATAGGAACTACATTACCATATTTTTCTGGAACCACAAAGCTTTTTTTCTCTAAAGTGATAGTTTTTTCAGGTATGGTAATATTTTTATATATATTTTTGGCATTGTCTGAAACAAATGCTTGTAGATTTTCTATCGTTGAGTGTTCTTCAAATAGTTCAGCTAAAACTTGCAATGCAATAGGAGATGTAAAGACACCAGCAGCACATCCACATGCTTCTTTGGCATGTTGTGGATGTGGAGCAGAGTCTGAACCAAACATCACTTTCGGGTGAGCCTCTAGGGCTACTTTTCTAAGAGCCTCTCTATCTTCAGGACGTTTAGCAATCGGTTTACAGAAAAGATGAGGTTGTAACATGCCACCAGCTACATCATCCAGTGTAATCAATAGGTGGTGTAGGGTAATGGTAGCGTGTAGGTTTTCAAATCTATCAAGTGCTTCTACACTCGCTTTAGTCGTAATATGTTCCATAATAATGGTCAGCTTTGGAAAAGCAGCGGCTAGTTTTTCATAAATAGAGACAAATTCAGCCTCTCTGTCCATTACAAAGCCATTGGTTTCACCATGAATACAGAGAGGAATCTCAAGTTCACTCATCGCTTCAAGTGTTGGGCGTAACTCCTCTACATCAAAACCACTTACCCCACCTTCAGAGTTGGTGGTAATCCCAGCAGGGTAGAGTTTAATGGCTGTAAGTTCATCTTTAATGGATTCTAAAAACTCTTTGGTGTAGGTAGGTTTAAAAAATAGGGTCATATAAGGAGTGAAAACATCATCACCAATGGCACTCCCGATACGCTCTTTATAGCCTATAAGTTGCTCTTTAGTGGTTACAGGTGGTACAAGGTTTGGCATAATAATTGCCCCTGAGAATGTTTCACTACTCAAAGGTGCTACGGTTTTGAGCATGGCTTCATCTCTTAAATGTAGGTGCATATCTAGTGGAGAGTTTAGAGTTATAGACATAGGTTGTCCTTTATTTGAAAAGTATTGGCAGATATTTTGCCCAAATTGTGTTTAATAGTGGGTTTATTTACTCATAGGCATCATAATCTTTAACCACATAGTAAAGATTTTTCTCTTTAGGTACAATCCAGTATTTTATTTTAGGTATGGTTTTGGCTAAGCAGAGTAGCTTTGGTGGGGTATACTTTATGACGGGATAGTCTATTCCTCCATCAAAAAGTTGATTGCACCTTAGTATTCGTAGCGTGGTTTGAGCCAAAGCTTTGTCAGCTCGATTGAGTTCAAAATGCCATTTTGCATACTCTGAGCAGGTAGGGTAGTATCGGCATGAACCTGGTAACATTCTTGATATGTATTGGTAGGCATGAAGTGGGGCTAAATAGAATTTTTTCATTATGTGGATAATCTTAGCTAAAATTAGATGGTGTGTCAAACATTTAATACTATTTTGAAAAAAAAATTTACTTTAAATAATAAAATTTT
>JAHZJZ010000225.1 GCA_022600655.1 Campylobacterota bacterium
ACCATGTGGGTCATACTCTTCATCATAACGCTCATCGTTCTCATTTGGTTTGAGTTCGGAGAGATATTTTGCCATCTCTATGGTTTGATTTTCATCTAATGATTTGGCAAAAGAGACCATAACCCCACCAAAAGCCGTTCGTGGTTTTCCTGCTTGAAGTGCTTTGAGTCGTTTTAGAAGTACATCGGCTCTTTGACCTTGAATTTTAGGTGAAGAACCGATTCCCTCTCCATATATTCCATGGCATGAGTTACATGCATTCTTTAGATAAAGTGTAGCACTGTCCTCTTTTTTTACAATGGTTGTATTGTTCTCTTGTGTGGTGTTAGTTTCACTTGCTAATAGTGTAAGTGGTAAAATTAGTAGTAGTTTTTTCATAATTGATTGTAACATAAAACTAGTAAATAATTCTAGCCAAATAAAGTCCCTGGGGAGGTGCAAGTTTTGTACTGTGTCGTTTTTGTAAGTTTAACTGTTCCAACTGTTGCTTAGCTGTTAATTTATTAAGAGAAACCTGCATGGCTACTTCGGTCATCATTCGTACTTGTGAGCGTAAAAAACCGTTGGCTTCAAAGTAGATAATGTGATAGTTGTTAAACTTTTTATATCTTGCACTATAAATAGTTCTTACATTGGTATGGGTAATGGTACCTGTTTTTAAGAAGTTAGAGAAGTCATGTTCTCCTTCAAAGTTTTGAAGTGCTTGTTGAAGGAGTGTTTCATCAAAAGGTGGATAGTAGGCGATATGTCTATTTTCAAATATAGAGGGAATTGTGGTTTTAAAAATATAGCGATATACTCTACGTTTAGCAGAGAATCGTGAATGAAAATCATTATTAACAAAAGTGATGTGTTTAAAAGCAATATGTCTGAGTTTTCGGTTCAGAACCTCTTTGAGTTTTTTTAGGTCACTCCAAAAGTCAGGCAGTTCAAAATCTATCACTTGAGCTGTAGCATGTACTCCTGCATCGGTTCTTCCACTACCTCGTATCTCACTATGAATACCAAGTGAGTCTAATGCAGTTTCTATGGAAGTGCTAATGGTATAACGGGTACTCTTCTGCTTCTGAAAACCTTTAAAGTAGCCTCCATCATAGGCGATTACAGCTTTGACTCTTTTGGGCATTAGAAATACCTTGTTACTTTATAATGGAAAAGAGCATGACCAATAATATAAGTACCAATAAGGGCTAAAGAGAGTGTTAAAAAAGAGCCTTGGTTTTTTAGAGAAGTGGCGATAACATAGAGTGCCACAATGGTAACACCCAAAATATGGTAAGCGTAATTTTTCTGATATCGTGGATTAATAATTGAAAATGAGGCGATAATATAGAGTCCTATTATAGGAATAAGGCTAATAAAAATAAAAAAGAGTATCTCTCTTTTTTTCTTTGGATTAAAAGAGTACTTTATCCAATGTTCGACAATACTTTTATAGTTATACCCTTCGGAATTTAAACTTTTGGTAATCTGCATATCTTCATACTTAATCTCTTTTAGTGAACGCTCTTCAAAAGTATATCCATGCCCTTGGTTGAGTGTAAGTTCAATGGAGGCATCTTGATTAATTATTTTGGCTTCTTTGGCAATAAAAAGTTGATTTGAAAGTTGTTCATCCCCTTTTTTATAGATGATTACATCTTTCATACTATCATCTTTTTTCTCTTTGATATAGATAAAAAAGTCACCAAATTTCTGTCCTAACTGTGAGGGGTTAACGTTGAGTTGTGCCTCAGTGGCTTTTCGTGCTTTAAATGAGGAGAACTGCTGTTTAGCTTGGGGAATTTGAATCAGTGAAAGAGCTAAGAGTAAAAGTGAAAATAAAAAAGCAATAATCCAGAGATGTTGGGTGAGTTTTCTAGCCTGAACGCCCAACGCAATCAGTGCCATAAGCTCATTTTCTGTTGAGAGCCGAAGCAGGGTAATGGCAATGGCAACTAAAAAAGAGATAGGCAGAGTATAAAATAAAATAAGAGGAATATTATAGCTAAAGAGTTCAGCCATCTCTGTAAAACTTACTTGAAACTGTGATGTTAATGATGATAATCTAATAATAAAAACCAATGCCCCTATAAAAAATAGAGGTAAAAATATGGTTAAAAAAGCCTTAGTAAAGTTTTGTGATATATAGCTCGATAAGCTTACTCTACTAAGTTTAGGGTTTATCCCATTAGCCATACATAATCCACTGAGCTAAGGTTTCAAACTGTGTGTCAAAAAGGTAAACAATAAAGGTGGCAATGGCTAAAAATGGAACAAATGGCACGGCTTTATCTTTGGCGAGAAGTGAAGGAATCATCGCTAAAATGGCTGAGAGAAATAGGGCATAAAAAAAGTGTGGGAATCCAAGCAATGCCCCCATGGTTCCTGCTACAATGATATCTCCTTCACCCATAGCCTCTTTGTTTAGAAAGTAGCTAAGGTAGTAACGAAGCAGGGCAAGACCCCCCGCTGCCATTAATGCATACTGCAGAGAATCAATCATATTGGGCCCAATAATCGCTAAAGCTAAAGCCAGTAAATTAAGACTATCAGGAATGGCCATATATTTAAAGTCAATCATGACCAGTGCCAACAGCAGTGCAAAGGTTACAAAGACAAATGGTAAATACCAGACCAGTCCAAGTTTTACATAGAGGAGAACAGCAATCAGTCCTGTTATGAACTCAATAAGTGGATACTGCATAGAGATTTTCTCGTTACAGAAGTAGCACTCTCCTTTGAGTAGTAACCACGAGAGTATAGGAATGTTATGCCACCACTTTAGAGGAGTTTGGCAACTCTGGCATTTTGATGCAGGAAAAGCAACGTTCTCCCCTTTAGGTATACGATAAATAAGGACATTTAAAAATGACCCAAGTACGATACCAAATATAAATATGATGGCAATTAGTAGTATATCAGGCATTAAACCCCTCCAAATCTTCGGTTTCTGTGTATATAGTTCTGAATAATAGTATCAAGCTCTTCAGCTGTAAAGTCAGGCCACAGAGTATCAGTAAAGAAGAACTCAGAGTAGCTTAGTTGCCAGAGTAAAAAGTTAGATAGTCGCTGCTCTCCACTGGTACGAACCATTAAATCAATATCGGTATAAGGGGTATTAAGCTCATTACCTAAACTCTCTTCAGTAATGGCTTCATCTCTATTAGCCAATCTAGTAGCTGCTTTAGCAATCTCTTCTCGTGAACCATAGTTGAGTGCTAAAATTTGTGTTACTTTGGTATGGTGAGCTGTCTGCTCTTTAATCGAAGCGATGGTCTTTTGAAGTTTCGGAGAAAACCCCTCTATATTCCCCACAGTCTCAAATCGTGCTTCAAATTTATGATAGGTCTCTAACTCTTTTTTGAGCCATCTATCAAGAAGCTTCATTAAGAAATCAACTTCATACTTTGGACGTTTCCAATTTTCAGTACTAAAAGCGTAGAGTGTTACAGTCTCTATGGTTGGATGTTCAGC
>JAHZJZ010000226.1 GCA_022600655.1 Campylobacterota bacterium
ATATATTAATGCTCTTCCTAAATTTGTATTATAATTATACAAATCTGAAGCTCTATCAACATTATTAAATCCATTTATAAATTGACTACCTGACTGCATTCCTACCCTTTCAAATGCCATAACCCCTCCACCTAATAAAGAGACCCCTATATCAACTGTAAAGTATGTATGCTCTCCAAAATTATAATCCAAATAGTCTCTTACCAAACCAGTATCTCCAGTATATGCTTCATAAAGATTATTGGCACCTAATGTCATTAATGGTGCGCCTAAAGCACATCCTATAGCTGTACTACATAAAGCTCCTCCTGCTACAACCTGCAGTGTTCCTCCTGTATAATTCAATGCTGTAGAAAATCCAGAAGCATCAGCCACCAAAACCCCATCAGAAACATCCAAAGGACGACTACAAAAATCAACTAGTACCCCACCACATCTAAACAGAATCTAAGATTCTTCAATAGAAGGATAAAGTTTCTTAAGTTTCATTCGAGCATCAGAAGTAGTAAACTTCCAATTCACCGTTTTACAATGCTTATTTCTATAACTCTCCTAAGCTAAAACTTCCCGTTTGAGACTCTCTTGATCAGGAATGCATTTATTAAGTGCTTGACCAAAAACTCAATTTCAGCCATATTAAGCCAAGAAGCATGTTTATGTGGCATGAATAAAAGGGTACATTATAGTTTTGTTTTTGGGTTTTTTATAATCTTTTTTAGTTCGCTTTTCTCTTCTTCGTTTAATTTGATAGTGTATTTTACTGTTGGCATGACTATCTCTACTTTTTTCTCCTTATTTTAGCAGATTTCTTGATGCTTTGTTAATAGCAAACACAGGTGCAATCTCTATGAAAGATATGGTTACTGTACGAAACATGGTATCTGGGAAGGTACACCTGTAACTGTAGAAGTTAAGTAAAAACCTCTTTACTCCATAAAGCCCTTAAATAAGGGCTTTGAAACCACTCATCTTAATTTTTATACAACAAACACTATTTCTTAAATCTATATTAAGTAAGCTGTATATTTTTTAATCACCTTTTTCCTAAACTAACATGCATTATTCATTAATCCTACGTTAAAATTCATCACTTTACTTTAGAAGGATGAGAATATGTTAGACAATCCGTCGTATATTATCGACACATTTTTTGCAATCTTTGCAATGACCCTCATTATATTTATGGTGCCAGGCTTTGCCATGTTAGAAGCTGGTTTGGTACGAACTAAAAATGTTACAGCCGTACTTACGGTAAATGTAATGATCTATGCTATTGCCTCTATGGCTTTTTTACTAATTGGTTATGAGTATGCTTTTGGCTCATGGGATCACCAAGATGGTATGAGTAAGTATGCTTTCTTTATGTTTCAAATGGCTTTTGTCGGGAAAGTAGTAAACATTATGAGTGGTGGTGTGAGTGAACGGTCACGTATCTTACCTTTGGCACTATTTACGGTAGCTGTTGGAGCATTAATCTACCCTACCATTGTAAACCTAACTTGGGGAGCCAACTTTTTATCTGGAACCTTTTTAGATATCTCTGATTTGTCTGATCTTGCTGGTTCAACTGTTATCCACTCAACTGGTGGTTGGGCATTATTAGCTGCTATTTTAATTATGGGTCCAAGATATGGACGATATAAAAATGGTAAAGTTCGTGTTATTCCTGCATCAAATATTCCTCTGGTAACACTGGGTGCATTCTTACTATGGATAGGTTGGTTTGGATTTAATGGTGGCTCTGTTGGTGCTATCTCTTCAAAAGAGAATGCTGATGCTGTTGCATTAACCATTATGAACACCAATACTGCTGGTCTCTCAGGTGCAGTTGCTGGTTGGTTACTTACCTACTTTAGATATAAAAAATTCGATATTACCATGATGCTCAATGGTGCATTGGGTGGATTGGTTGCTGTGACAGCTGGACCTGACCAATACGATATGTATACCCCTCTGTTAATCGGCTTTATTGGTGGTGCATTGGTTGTATGGTGTGTTCCACTCTTCGATAAACTAAAAATGGATGATCCAGTGGGTGCATTATCAGTACACTTGGTTAATGGTATTTGGGGAACACTGGCTGTTGGTATTTTTGTAGCTGATGTAAGTATTTTAACACAACTAAAAGGTATAATTGTCGTTGGACTTATTGTCTTCCCACTCTCATGGATTACTATTTTCACAGTCAACAAAGTATTCCAACTTCGTGCAGATGATAATGAACAGTTAGAAGGAATTGACTTGGTTGAGTGTGGTATAGAAGCTTACCCTGAGTTTAAACGTTCTATTTAACAGTATGAGGGTGCTTTTTAATCCACCCTCAAAAACAAATCTTATATAATATTAAAAACTTATCAAAAAGAGGAGAAAAAGTTAATGAAAAAAATTGAAGCAATAATCAAACCATTTAAACTAGAAGATGTCAAAGATGCTCTAGTTGAAGCAGGAATTGAGGGGATGACCATCTCTGAAGTAAAAGGTTACGGACGACAGCAAGGTCACTCAGAGCTATATAGAGGAGCTGAATACATTGTTGAGTTTATTCCAAAAGTAAAAATTGAACTTGTTGTAAGCAGTGAAGAGTATGAAAAACTAGCTATCGACGCTATTACTAAAGCAGCTCATACAGGTAAAATTGGTGATGGTAAAATCTTTGTATCATCTATCGACAAAACTGTTCGTATCAGAACAGGTGAAGAGGATGAAGAGGCACTTTAAAAACCCCTACCTTCTTTTGGTGCGTTGAGAAACGCACCCTACTATCTTAACCATTCATTAAACTCTTTACGCTATAACCTTAAAATATCTCATTTAAAGGATTTACTATGTCCAAAGAAGACAAGCAACGCTGGAACAAAAAATACCAAGACAACCCCATTCCTGATGAACCCATAGAGTTAGTGACGAAGTTTGCTAAACTTGCCACAGGTAGCAAAGCCTTAGATATCGCATGTGGTATGGGTCGTCATAGTAAATTCTTGGCTTCACAAAGGTTTGAGGTCGATGCATTAGATGTAAGTTCAGTAGCTATTGATTCACTGCAAGGTTTAGAGAACATTAATGCTAAAGAGGTAGACTTTGACCACTTTACTCTAGCAAAAAACGCTTATGACCTCATCGTCACCACCTACTTTTTGCATCGTCCTCACTTTAACCAAATGAGAGAAGCCCTTAGAGAAGATGGCATTCTTATCTTTGAGACCTTTATCTATCACCTTGATAATGAACGTGTTCCATCGAACAGAGCTTTTTTACTTGAAGAGGGAGAGTTAGAGTTGGCTTTTGATGATACCTTTGACCTACTCCATATTCGTGAATTCTGGGATGAAGATATGCAAGGGGTCAAAACGATGAAAGCTTCTATGGTTGCAAAAAAGAAAAGAGGTGGTATGAGTGATGAGGATTTTTGGGCATAAGGGTAGCCTAAGCCTTTTTCCCATTCACCTTTTGTATAATACTCCCAATAATTTTCGGAGTACTATATGCAACAAAACTACGGCATAGATATCTGGTCGGATAATAACTTTATTATTCAGGACAGTACCATTAATGTCAACCATAAAAACAGACCCTCTCTCTTAGAGATTACCCAAACTGTAAGAAGTAAGGGTTATAAGGGTCCTCTACTCTTACGTTTTCCACACCTTATTAAAAAGCAGATACATACGCTCTACTCTGAGTTTAATCGTGCTAAAAAAGAGTTTGAGTATGAGGGGGATTTTCAAGCTGTTTTTCCACTAAAAGTAAACCAGTTTCCTAACTTTGTTAACTCTCTTATAGATGTCTCTAGAGAGTACAACTATGGATTAGAAGCAGGAAGTAAGGCTGAGCTTGTTATTGCTATAACCCATACCCCCCTAGGAGCACCTATAACGGTCAATGGATTTAAAGATAAAGAGATGATATCTCTCTGTTTTATCGCTGCCTATATGGGTCATAATATTACGATTACCATTGAAGGTATTGGTGAGTTAGAGACTATTATCGAGGTTAACCAAGAGTTTAACAATGGCTTAAAAAATCCGACAACGCCCAAAATTGGGGTGCGAATACGTCTGCATAGTTCAGGCGTTGGTATATGGGCAAAAAGTGGAGGATACAGCTCTAAGTTTGGACTCACTTCAACTGAGCTACTTGAAGCCTATGAACTTTTGAAAGAGAATCATCTTCTTGAAAAACTCTGGATGATTCATTTTCATATCGGCTCACAAATGGGAGAGATAGCTCCACTCAAAAAAGCATTGCGTGAAGTGGGTAATATCTATGCTGATTTGAAAAATAGAGGAGCTACAGCTCTTGATGCCATCAATATTGGTGGAGGGTTAGCTGTAGAGTACGCACAACACCCAAGTTATAAAGAACTAAACTACTCACTTAAAGAGTTTGCCAATGATGTGGTCTTTTTAATGAGAGAGATTGCTAAAAGTAAAGGGATTAAAGAGCCTGATATCTTTACAGAGTCTGGACGCTTTATCGCCTCAAGTCACGCCGTACTCATTGCTCCTGTGTTAGAGCTTTTTTCGCAAGAGTATCATGAAAAAAGTCTGCGACTAAAAGAGAAAAACCCCCCACTAATTCAAGAGCTTTATGACCTCTGGACATCACTAAATCGCTCAAATGCTAGAGAGTACCTGCATGATAGTCTAGACCATATGGAGAGTCTACTCACGCTTTTTGATTTAGGATACATTGACCTAGAGGACCGTTCAAATACGGAGATACTCGTTAACCTCATTATTAAAAAAGCCATTATGCTACTTAAAAATGAAGACACCAATGAACTACAACGTCTTCAAGACCGAATCCAAGAGCGATACCTTGTCAACTTCTCAGCATTTCAGTCTCTGCCTGATTTTTGGGGGCTAGGACAGCACTTTCCTGTCATGCCTATTGATAAACTCGATATCAAACCAACCAATCCAGCCACCATTTGGGATATCACCTGTGATAGTGATGGAGAGATTGCTTTCAATAGAGACAAACCTCTACATCTGCATGATATCGACTTAGATGAAGATGAATACTTCTTAGCCTTTTTCTTAACAGGAGCCTACCAAGAGGTTTTAGGCATGAAACACAATCTCTTTACCCATCCAACAGAAGTAGTTGTTGACTTTAGTGATGAAGGAGATTTTGAACTTAACTATCTTATTGAAGCACAAAATCTTATGGATATACTAGATGATATGGATTATGACAAAAATCTTATTGATAAAAAACTCAAATATATGATAGAGGAGTCCATCCTTCTAAATCATTCTCAAAAACGTAATCTTCTAGGTAAACTTTATCTCTATTTAAGTGAAAATAGCTATCTTAAAACCATTCAAGCCAATCAAAAGGATTAATACTTTGAATATATTTAGTACCATAAAAGAAGACTTTTTAAATGTTAAAAGAAATGACCCTGCTCTACACTCAACTTTTGAGCTATTTTTTAACTACCCTGGGTTATGGGCACTTTTTTTCTACCGTTTTGCCAATGCCTTTTATAAAAAAGGCTTACGCTTTCTGCCTAGATTTATCTCAGCTGTTGGTCAGTTTTTAACCACAGTTGATATTCACCCAGCTGCAACCATTGGTTGTCGTGTCTTTATTGACCATGGGGTGGGTGTGGTCATTGGTGAGACTGCCATTATTGGTGATGATGTAGTCATATACCAACAAGTTACCCTTGGTGGGGTGAGTCTCTCTCATGGAAAACGTCACCCAACGGTTGAAAACAATGTCGTTGTGGGAGCTGGAGCTAAAGTTTTAGGAAATATTACCCTTGGAGAGGGTTCAAAGATAGGGGCTAATTCAGTAGTGGTTAAAGATGTACCATCACACTCTACAGCCGTTGGTATACCTGCAAGAATCATCTCATGTAAAACAGATGCTAATGGTAATAAACTTCGCCACGATATGCTCCCTGATGTCAATAAAGAGATTTTCCAATATCTCATTAAACGTATTGCTGTTCTTGAGGAAACCGTTAAAACAGGTAATGCAGCGTTAATGGAAAAAGAGGATCATGAGTTAGAAGAGGTATACGCCACATTTATCAAGTCAATGTAACCATTTTTTAAGTATAATTTCAAGATTTTTTACATACTGAAAAAAGGCGAAACTATGCTTTCAAAACGAATTCAAACCCTCTCTCCATCTTTAACTATTGCTATTACGGTATTGGCTTTAGAGCTTAAAGCCAGTGGTAAAGATATTTTATCATTCTCTGCTGGTGAACCAGACTTTGATACACCAGATGTTATCAAAAATGCAGCAAAAGATGCTTTAGATAATGGTAAAACAAAGTATACAGCGATTCCAGGTACACCTGATTTACTTGAGGCTGTAGCTGGAAAATTAAAAAGAGACAATAACCTAGAGTATGCACCAAACATGATTCAAACCAACAACGGTGCGAAGCATTCACTGTTTAACCTTTTCCAAGCGATTATTGACCATGGAGATGAAGTGATTATCCCTGCTCCATACTGGGTTACCTACCCTGAAGTTGTAAAATACTCTGGTGGGGTTTCAGTGGTTATTGAGACAGATGATGAGAGTGGATTTAAAATCACTCCTGAGCAACTCAAAAATGCTATTACTCCTAAAACAAAAGCCTTAGTTTTAACTACACCTTCAAACCCAACAGGTGCTGTTTATACTAAAGAGGAACTTGAAGGATTAGCAGAAGTTTTAGAAGGTACTGATGTTCTTGTTATTTCTGATGAGATGTATGAAAAACTAGTTTACGATGGTGTAGAGTTTACCGCTACTGCCTCTATCTCAGATGATATGTTCCAAAGAACCATTACTGTAAATGGTCTTAGTAAATCAGCAGCGATGACTGGTTGGAGATTTGGTTACTTAGCAACACCTCATACAGAGCTAGTTGGTGTTATGAACAAACTTCAGTCACAAAGTACTTCAAACATCAGTTCAGTTACTCAAGCAGCAGCTATTCCTGGTCTTGATGGTTCAGCTGATGAAGTAGTAGAAGAGATGAGACAAGCATTTGAAGCAAGAAGAGATGAAGCGTGTGACCTTATCAACGCTATTGATGGTCTCTCAGTAGTAAAACCAGATGGGGCATTCTATCTTTTCATTAACATTAAGGAGGTAACCAACGACTCTATGGAGTTCGCAAAAGGTCTTCTTGAAAAAGAGGGTGTTGCCGTTGTTCCTGGTGTAGGATTTGGTTCTGAAGGATACTTAAGATTCTCATTCGCAACTGATATCGAAACCATCCGTGAAGGTGTTAAACGAATTGAGCGATATATTCAGACGGTTAAATAAATAACGTGGGCATTCTTGCCCACGAGAAAAAGTATATCTACACACAGATATCACTTAAAAACTTATTCACTCTCTCTACTAATGACCACATCATATTTATCTAAGGAATCTGTC